>JAFYFK010000269.1 GCA_017543805.1 Bacillota bacterium
AACGATGCCGCCGGGGAACTGAACCGGGGCATTGCCGGCAGCCGGCTGTTTGTGTACGACGGCCTTGGACACGGCGCCTGTGAGGAAGCGAAGGATTTTTACGACAGGGTCTTCGAATTCTGCAGTCAGTAAAACTTATATACCAGCGCCTCGTACGGTCTGGTGAGCAATGTTCTGCCGTCAGCCTGCGGGGCGTTTTTGTAATTGCAGAGGACGGGCTGCGCCTTTGACGGATCGAATCCCTTCGGGAAGCGGAACCTGCAGGCCTTTTCCGTAAAGCTGCAGATGACCAGCAGGGTCTGTCCCTGCCAGCGTCGCTCGTATACATAAAGGTGCGGATGCATAGGCATCAGTTCCTTATAATCTCCGTTGCGGACTATGTCGCTCTGCGTGCGGAAAGCTATGACCTTCCTGTAGAAATTGAGCACGGAATCCGAGTCTCTGTCCTCATCTTCGGCGTTTATCGAAGGATAGTTTTTATTTACCGGAAACCACGGTTCAGCCTCGGAAAAGCCCGCGTTTGCGGCGCCGCTCCACTGCAGCGGGCTCCTGCAGTTGTCCCTCGTGGCGCGCTGGATGACGGACATTACAAGTTTCTCCGGCAGTATCTTTGCGGCTCTGGCGTAGACATTATGCGCCACGCAGTCCTTATATTGCGATATATCCTTGAGGGCAAAATTGGTCATGCCCAGCTCCTGCCCCTGGAACACGAACGGCGTTCCCTTCTGAAGCATATAGCTGACCGCCAGCATCTTGCCGCTTTCATCGTGATATTTTTCGCTGCCGTAGCGGGACAGCACCCGCGGATGGTCGTGGTTCTCCAGGTACAGCGCGTTCCAGGCCCTGCCGTTGAGCGCTTTCTGCCAGTGCGTAAACGCGCGCTTAAGCTTGCGGAGATTAAAAGGCAGCGGAATGTACTCCTTAAGCAGGCAGTCCGCTTCCATATGCCGGAAACCGAACACCATGTTGAGATCCGGATGCGGCCCGGATACAAAAGTCAGAGCCTTTTCCGGAGTTATCATCGGAGCTTCCCCGACGGTAAAACAATCGTATTTATCCAGCACGTCGGTGCGGAATTCCTGCAGGTATTCGTGTATCCTCGGCCCGCAGTCGTAAAAGCGCAGTCCCTTGACTGCCTGGAAGAAGACATCGTCCGGCAGGGTCTTCGGCTTGGAAATGTAGGTTATGACGTCCTCGCGGAAGCCGTCGACCCCCATGTCCAGCCAGAAGCGCATTATCTTCTTGACTTCTTCCCGCACGGCGGGATTGTCCATATTAAGGTCCACCTGCTTGACGTGGTGCAGGTGCAGATAGTGTTCCATGGTCTTCGGGTCGAGAGTCCAGGCGCCTTTGGAGAAGAAACTGCTCCAGTTGTTCGGCGCCTTGCCGGGCTTTTTCCCTTTGCGCCAGAAATAAAAGTCGCGGAACGGGCTGTCCTTGTCGCGGCTCTGCCTGAACCATTCGTGCTCGTCGGAGGTGTGGTTGATCACCAGGTCCAGAATGACCTTTATGTCCAGCGAATGCGCCCTGTCCAGCACCTTTTTGAATATCTCAAGATCGCCGTACTCCGGCGATATGCTGTAATAATCGGAAATGTCGTAGCCGTAGTCGGCGTTGGGGGAGGGGTAGAACGGCGAAAACCATATGCCGCCGATGCCGAGCTCCTTCAGATAGTCCAGCTTTTCGTAAACGCCGTACAGGTCTCCTATGCCGTCGCCGTTGCCGTCCTTAAAGCTTCTCGGCCAGATCTGATAAAAGACCCGGTCCTTATACCAGTCGGAATTCATAACACGCCTTCTAACTTAAAAGATCATACAATAAGTATACTCCTGTTGCGCGCTTTTGGTTCGGACAGATTTGCTGAATTGCGGCCAAAATAGCGAAACGTAAAAAATAAAAATATTTATGTAAAATATACTTGACAAATATCTATTGAGGCTGTAATATTACATCAGAAGCTTCCAATAAACACTTTTTCGAAATCATATAAAGTCCTGAAACAGAAAGGAAGGCATAAAAATGGGTAATGGAATGATGTACGGAGCAGCAATAGGCGTAGCGGTCGGCCTGATCATCTGCGTGATCGTGTTCAAATGGTTCAACAAGGACCACAAGGTCAAGACCCAGTACGACGAGATGCAGGAGAAGGAAAGAGGCAACGCCTACAAGTACGCTTTCTGGGCGGCTCTTATCTGCGAAGCTGTCCTGGCGGTAATATCGATAGGAGATGTTGAACTTCCGTTCAGCGGCGTGGCTGAACACTTCCTGGTCATCTTCGTGAGCGTCATAGTTCAGGCCAGCTACAGCATCTGGCACAACGCCTACAGGGGCATGAACACCAACACCGCGCGCTTTGCGGTATTCGCGGTAATAATCTCGATCATCAACTTTATACCTCCTGTAATGGCCATCGCTGCCGGCGAGTTTGTGGTAGACGGAAAACTGCAGACACCCTTTATCAATCTTCTCTGCGGCCTGATGTTCATGATCATCGGCCTCGAGATCCTTATCAAGCGCGTAGTAGACAAGACCGCCCCGGAGGAGGAGTAGATCATGAAGAACCTTAAGCTTAAAGCGGCGCGCGCCGGGCTGGACATGTCGCAGGACGACCTGGCAAAAGCCGCGGGAGTATCCCGCCAGACAATAAGCGCCATCGAAAAAGGCGACTACAACCCCTCGATCAA
>JAFYFK010000036.1 GCA_017543805.1 Bacillota bacterium
TAAGCCCGCCGGGTCACAAAAACCGCACATAGTTTTGCTATGCCCATTTTAACACAGTTAGCCGCGTATTTGCGGGGAAAGATGGCGGTGCTATATATCACCGAATCTACACACAAAAGCACCCGCTTTGTGTTATTCTTTGCTTGACGGCGCAGGGGGCGCCGGAATTCTGAGGGGGATAACAGATTGGCTAAGACCGTTAAGAGAAAAAAGAGTGTAAAAAGCGTTAAGCGCAAAGAGAAAAAAGACTGGCTCGTGAGCATGGCCGAGGAGTATGAGCCTGCAGTCTGCGAGACTGAAGCAGATGCGGAATCGACAGCATATGAATTAGAAACCGGCACACTGGTTGCAGCTTCCGAGCCGCCGGCAAACAAGCCGGCCGCCGCAATAAAGGCACTGCCGGCGCGCGTGCAGGCAGCGGTCAGCAATACGGCGGACAGCGTTCAGCGGGAGCTGGTCTTTAATCTCAACAAAATACAGAGCGACCCAAAGAAAAAGCGGCGCGCAAAGGCCCACGGAGTAGTGGGGCTTGCGACAGCCGCGGGAGTTGCTATTGCCGCTATACCGCTGCCTTACCCGGACGCGGCTCTGCTGGCGCCGACCGAGGCGCTGGAGATCAACGCGCTCGCCAACATCTACGGAATGCGCAAGGGCGAACGCAGCACAACGCTCATAAATTCGATCCTGGACGCCGGAGCCGTCACGCTGGCGGGCAAATCCGCCATCAGCGCGCTCAAGGCCATCCCCGGAATAAACATCGGGGCCACGGTCCTCAACGCCATCGTCGCTGGCAGCATAATCGCGGCGCTCGGCGAAGGCAGCATCTTTATCTTCGAAAGCATCAGCCGCGGCGAACGCAGCGCGGACGACGTCGACTGGGTGCGCAAAATGGTGGAGTCCAAGCTTACAAGCACGGTCATCCAGAAAGCCACGCAGGCAGTAAAAGAGGTCGGCAGCGAGACCGACCTCAAGAAGATTGCAAAGATAGTGGCTGATACTTTCCTTAAGAAATCTACTTAAACAGCGTCTTTCCGAGCCAGATGACTATGCAGGCGCCTGCGACGGAAATAAGCAGGTTTCCGATAAATCCGCTTGCGGTAAGGCCGATCTGCTGGGCGATAAATCCGCCGACAAGGCCGCCGACCACGCCGAAGATGATGTTCTTAATAAGTCCGCCCTTGGTGGCCATTATAATGCTTGCGAGCCATCCCGCGACCGCGCCGTATACTAAACTTAAAATAAGTCCCATATAAAACCTCCTGTTATTGATATTGTCTAATTGTAACACAAAAGCCGGCCGCTGCACAGAGCAGAGCCGGCTTTAAAACTATGTCGTTTTAGTCCGCAACGGCGCTTACCAGCGATTCCGCCAGAGCCTTGTCGAAACCGGTGGGGCAGGTGATGGAATAGGTGTAGTCGGTGCCGCCGACGTTCTGGGTCCAGGTCGCAACGTGGAAGCTGTTCTCCTCGCCGCGGAGCGTAACAGCCTTGGCATTGCCGTAGTCGGCGCTGACGGTTACGGGATATTCTTCATAATCGCCGTCGATCGGATCGGTTCCGAGACCCTTGCGGACGCGGAGCAGCTCGGTGTCACCGCCGGCGTAGATCACTTCGATAAAGACGTCGCTTCCGTGTTTCATAACGCGGTAAACGGTGGTATCGGCGTCGTCAACGGCCTCCGGAAGATTGATGTCGAAGCCCGCTGCCTTCTCGGCCTCCTCGAGGCTTTCGTAGTCGGTAAACGGATTGACCATGTTGGCTACAGGCTCTTCTGCCGGTTCGGGTTCGTTCTTGGCTGTCCCGCAGCCTGCGGCAAATATCATTACGAGCACCATTACGATCGCGAAAATTCTGAGTTTCATTTTATATACCTTCTTTCTTATTGCACATTCTGCATCGCTGTGGAGTTTTTCTTCTCCTGATATCTTAACAGACAGATATTAAATGCAAATCTTACGCGAATTTCGCTTATTTACTGTTTTGCCGCGTCCAACATCTCAGCCGGATCGGTGTAAACAGAAGAGCTGCCGTCGAAGAGCGGCCACGGGGACAGCGGGAATTCACCGAGCTTGACCTCAAAGTGCAGATGCGGTCCCGTTGCGTAGCCTGTGCTGCCGACTCGTCCTATAATGTCGCCCTGCTCGACCATGTCGCCCTCCTTGGTGTTGATAGAGGACAGATGGTAGTAGTAGGTCTTGAGGCCGCCGCCGTGCTCTATGACAACGGTGTTTCCGGTAATTATGACGTCGCCGGCAAACACCACGCGCCCGTCGTTGGACGCCGGAACGTTGGTGCCTTCAGCCGCGGCGATATCTATGCCGGTATGGCGGGTCGGAGTCTTGGAGCCGTTGGTGTAGCGGTACAGCCCGAACTCGGTGCTGATGCGCCCCGCCACAGGCTGGATAAACGGCTGGTCCCAGTATTTGATATTGTCGAAAATGGTATAGGTGGATTTGACCTTCTTTGCGTAATCCTCGTTGGCGCCCGCGGCCCCCCTGGTGGCGTCCACGGTCTCCTGGGAGATGGTCATATGCTGCTCGCTGTATTCGCGCATATTGACCTTGACCCTGCAGGTCTCCTCAACGTCGTCAGCCTTTACGGTAACGCTGTACTGGCCGGGCGTCTGGGCGTATCCCACCGGGATATAAGACACATATTCGTTGTTTTCGAGCGGAACAAAGACCGCCTCTCCGAGCTCGGTGCTGATCTCGGGGACCATGTCGGAAAGCCCCATATCCACGTAAGCGCAGATGATCTCGCCCTGCAGGGCTTCGTCCTGCGAGAACGCGATGACCGGCTCAACGTCGATCTCAAAATCGTAGCTGTAGCTGAGCTGCAGCTTGTCGTAGGCACCGGTCGGCTCGAAGGTGAGGAACACCGCCATGTTGTACTTGCCGTTGTCCGAGAAGGAGAAATTTTCGTAGATCTCGTCAGTACTGTTAAAGATCACCAGCGCCTGCGGCGTCAAGGGATCCTTGGTGATGACCACCTGCGTGGACGCGCGCGACGGCGTCTCCAGTTTAAGCGTCGATGCGTTGATCTTGCCGATATCCTTGTGGTTGGAGGGCATTTCATCCTCCGGCGCATAGATCGATGTCTTCTTGCTGTAATAGCCGGCCAGCGTCGGCGTCGTCCAGGCGCCGTTCACAGGCTTCGCAGCCTCCCCGTTGAGCGCAACGCTCGGAATGTCGAAGGTATTGACAGGCTGCGCCTTGTGCCAGATGATCAGCCCGTCAAACACGACGCAGACGATCACGAACATCACGAAAATGAATTTTAAGAATTTCTTCATCCCTGTTCCCCCTGATTTAAAGCTGCCGTTTCAAAACGGGCCCTATTTGACCCTCAGCTCTGTCTGGCCGCCCATATACGGCTGAAGAGGCTTGGGGATCGCTACGCTGCCGTCCTCGCGGAGGTTGTTCTCGAGGAACGCGATGAGCATTCTCGGCGGAGCGACGACGGTGTTGTTGAGTGTATGCGCAAAGTAATTTCCCTTTTCCTTGTCGCGGACGCGGATGCCGAGGCGGCGGGCCTGGGCGTCTCCCAGGTTGGAGCAGCTTCCGACCTCGAAGTACTTCTGCTGGCGGGGAGACCATGCCTCTACGTCGAGGCTCTTGACCTTAAGGTCTGCAAGGTCGCCGGAGCAGCACTCCAGAGTGCGTACGGGAATGTCCAGAGAACGGAAGAACTCGACGGTGTTGTTCCAGAGCTTGTCGAACCACATCGGGGAATCCTCGGGCTCACAGATTACTACCATCTCCTGCTTTTCGAACTGGTGGATGCGGTAGACGCCGCGCTCCTCGATGCCGTGGGCGCCGACTTCCTTGCGGAAGCAGGGGCTGTAGCTCGTCAGCGTTCTGGGCAGGCTGTCCTCCTCCAGGATCGTGTCGATGAACTTCCCGATCATGGAATGCTCGGAGGTTCCGATCAGGTACAGGTCTTCGCCTTCGATCTTGTACATCATGTTTTCCATCTCGGCGAAGCTCATGACGCCGCTGACCACGTTGCCGTGGATCATGAAGGGCGGGATCACGTAGGTGAAGCCACGGTCGATCATGAAGTCCCGGGCGTAGCTCAGGATCGCACTATGCAGCCGGGCGATATCGCCAGTCAGGTAGTAGAAACCGTTTCCGCTGGTCTCCCGTGCGGGATCCAGTTCAATCCCGTGCAGCCGCTCCATGATGTCCACATGGTAGGGAATCTCCCACGCCGGCACCACGGGCTCGCCGAAGCGCTCGATCTCAACGTTCTCGCTGTCATCCTTCCCGATCGGAACGCTGTCGTCGATGATGTTGGGGATCACCAGCATCCGCTTGCGGATTTCGGCTTTCAGTTCCTCTTCCTTCACTTCGAGGGCGGCGAGTTCCTCCGCCGCCGCCGCGACTTCCGCCTTCTTCGCTTCGGCCTCTTCTTTCAGTCCTTTGGCCATCAGGCCGCCGATCTCCTTGCAGACCGTCTTGCGCTTGTTGCGCAGGGCGTCCGCCTGCTGCTGCGCGTCCCGGTATTCCCGGTCCATCCGGATAACCTCGTACACCAGGGGCAGTTTTTCGTCCGGGAATTTCTTCCGGATGTTTTCCCGGACTTTCTCCGGATCATTCCGGAGCAGGTTGATATCCAGCATTTTTCTGTTCCTCCGAAATCACTTTTTATGAGTGATAACCACATGCCTGTTGGGTTCGTCTCCCTCGGAATGGGTGGTCACGCCCTCATTCTGCTGCAGCGCGAAA
>JAFYFK010000270.1 GCA_017543805.1 Bacillota bacterium
CGCGCATCCCATCTGTCCTATAACGCAGCCGTCCGCAAATTCCACGGCGGAATGCAGTATGCTCTCCGGATGCACAACGACCTCTATGCGGTCATAAGGAACGCCGAACAGCCAGTAGGCCTCTATCACCTCAAGCCCCTTGTTCATCATGGTGGAGGAATCTATCGTGACCTTCGGCCCCATGCTCCAGTTGGGGTGATGCAGAGCCTGCTCTTTGGTCACAGTCCTCAGCTGTTCCCTGCTCCAGCCGCGGAACGGTCCGCCTGAAGCGGTAAGTATGATCCTTTTGATCTCAGCGCCGGGGCTAGCCTGCATGGACTGGAATATCGCGGAGTGTTCGCTGTCTACCGGCAGGAGCTTTGCTCCGTATTCCTTTACGCTGCGCATTATAAGCTCGCCGCCAGCCGCAAGAGTCTCCTTGTTGGCGAACGCGATGGTCTTGCCGGCCCTGACGGCTTCGTAGGTCGGGGCTATGCCCATTGACCCGACAAGAGCGTTTACCACCATTCCGGTGCCATTATCCGCCGCGATCTTGTTGATTCCGTCAAGACCGTATGAAAATTCAGTGCCGGGAAACTCGGAAGCCAGCTGCTTTGCGTCCTCCGCGTTCTGCACGGCCGCAAGGGCGGGAGAAAATTCCCTTAACTGCTCCCTGAAAAGATCGATATTCCTGCCTGCGGTAAGTGCCGCAATATGAAACAGTCCCCGGTGCCGTCTTACGACGTCCAGGGTCTGAGTGCCTATAGAGCCGGTCGAGCCTAAAACCGATATAGTCTTCATTATCTGATAAACAGTATTATGTAGTAATAAACCAGCGGGGCGCAGAAGCACCATGAATCGAAGCGGTCAAGCATTCCGCCGTGTCCGGGGATGATGTCCCCGAAGTCCTTGATGCCCATCCTGCGCTTAAACGCGGACGCGACAAGGTCTCCGAGTTCAGAAAAGACCGATCCGAATATACCTATCAGCGCGCAGTGCAGTATGTACTGTCTCGCGAAGATCAGTCCAAACAGAGTGCAGAGGACAAGGCTTCCGGCTACGCCGCCGAGGCTGCCTTCGACAGTCTTCTTCGGACTGACTTTTTTGTTGAGCGGATGCTTTCCTATAAACAGGCCCGTGTAATACGCGCAGATATCGCTTCCGGATGACGCGATCAGCACCAGGTAGCGGAGTATGGCTGTGTCCCCGGTCCTCTCTATCAAAATGAAGTGGCTCATGAAGAAGCCTATGTAGAGAGTTCCCAGAAGCCCCAGAGGGCCTTCGAAGACATCGTTGCTGTCGGAGAACACGGAGTATAGCAGCGTCCCGGCGACCGCCAGGAAGAGCCAGAGCATAACGGCCCAGGCCAGGCCTTCCCCGCCGGTAAAGAATCCGACTTTTATGACTATCGCTATCCACAGTATGTAGAAGCCGTAGCCTATGAATATGTTAGGCCTGAGGTTGATGTTCGTAAAGCCCCTGTAGAACTCGAACATCGCTATGACGCTTACGGCGACACAGGCAAACAGGTTTGCCCAGCCGCCTATGACCACGAAGATGATAAGCGGTACGAGGCACAGTGCGCCTAATAATCTCCTGTTCATTTGATACCTCCGAATCTTCTGTCCCTTGAACTGAATTCCTCAAGAGCCCTGTCATATTCCTCCGGCGTAAAATCCGGCCAGTAAACGGGCGTCACCACAAGTTCGCTGTATGCGCTCTGCCACGTGAGGAAATTGGAAAGCCTGTATTCCCCTCCGGTCCTTATGATGACATCCGGATCCGGCATTCCATATGTGTAGAGACCTTCTGAGAAGATCGATTCGTCTATGTCGCCGACTCCGATCTCCCCGCTGAGCACCTTTTCCGCGGCAGCCCTGGCCGCGCGCAGTATCTCGGCCCTGCCCCCGTAATTGAGAGCTATGCTGAACACAAGTCCCGTGTTGTCCTCCGTCCGGGCCAGCGCGGTCTGCACGGCCTTTCTGGAATCTTCGGGTATGACGCTCCAGTCTCCGAGTATGCGCACCCTGACGTTGTTTTCGTCAAGCTCCCTGATCTCGCTCTTTACATAGCGGACGAGCAGCTTGAATATGCCGCTGACCTCATCCTCCGGACGCTTCCAGTTTTCCGTGGAAAAAGCGTAGACGGTCAGATACTTTACCCCGAGGACATCGGAATGTTTTACGATCTCCCTGAGAGCCTTCATTCCGGCATTGTGACCCTGGACGCGCGCCATTCCGCGCTCCTTTGCCCAGCGCCCGTTGCCGTCCATAATTATGGCTACGTGCTGCGGAACAGTCATTACAGCTCCATCAGTTCCTTTTCTTTTTCGGCGACCATGTTGTCGATGTCTTTCATGTACTGTTCGGTCATCTTCTGGACGTCGTCGAGGTCGTCCTTGAGATCGTCCTCGGTAAGCTCGCCGTTCTTCTCAGCCTTCTTGAGCATTTCGTTGGCGTCGCGGCGGCAGTTTCTGATTGCGACCTTGGATTCCTCACCCATCTTCTTGATGACCTTGGTGAGGTCTTTTCTGCGCTCCTCGGTGAGGGGTGGAATTACAAGGCGGATATTGCGGCCGTCGTTGGACGGATTGATGCCGATGTCGGATACCAGGATGGCTCTCTCGATATCCTTAAGGCTCTTGGGGTCGAACGGCGCGATAACAAGAGACCTGGGATCGGGGACCTGGATGTTCGCGATGTTCTTGAGCGGTGTGGGCATTCCGTAATAGTCGATGCTGATCTGGTCCAGCAGCGAGGGGTTTGCTCTGCCCGCGCGAACAGTGTTGAGATCGCTCTTAAGTACAGCGAGCGTCTTTGTCATTTTTTCTTCGAAAATTTCCTTTGCGCTGCTCATATATGCCTCCTTAATATACAAGTGTGCCGATGTCCTCTCCGCGGCAAGCCCTGACGATGCCGTTCTCTTCGGAGAGTCCGAATACGTGTATCATTATCTTATTGTCCCTGCAGAGCGCTGCAGCGGTGGAATCCATGACCTTGAGGTCCTTCTCCAGGACTTCGGTATGGGTGACCCTTGAATAGCGCTTTGCGTCCGGGTTGGTTTCGGGATCGCTGTCGTATACCGCGTCGACCTTCTTTGCGAGAAGGATGACCTCGGCGTTCATTTCCGCGGCTCTGAGAGCGGCCGTTGTGTCCGTGCTGAAGAACGGGCTTCCGGTACCTGCCGCGAATATGACTATCTGCTTTCTTTCGAGCTCCGCTATGGCCCTTCTTCTGATATAGGGCTCCGCGATCTCTCTCATTTCGATCGCTGTCTGGACTCTTGTGGGCAGGCCGTTCCTTTCGAACGCGTCCTGCAGCGCCAGAGCGTTAATGACTGTCGCGAGCATTCCCATGTAGTCCGCGGTGGCTCTGTCCATGTTTTCGCTGCTGCGGCCTCTCCAGAAGTTGCCGCCGCCGACGACTATCGCCACCTGCACGTCCATATCGTAAAGCTGCTTAACGTCCAGTGCCACTTTCTGAAGCGTAGGGTCGTCGAGACCGAATTTGTTCTCGCCCGCAAGCGCTTCTCCGCTGATCTTCAGCACTACTCTTTTATATTTTGATTCCATTACGCCTCCGTTAAAGGTAAAATTACAATATTTCGTTTATTATAGCATAACGGTAAGTCAAACGCCACTATATGTATTGATGAGTTTTAATATATTCCTGTTTTCGAATATTCTCATAATCTAAAACCAATAATACTTGCCCAAGTCTATTGATTTTATGCATTTTTCAATATAGAATTTGCATATGGATACCGATAAATGCAAGGTCTTGCTTAGGACCGTACAACTAGGCAGTATGTCCGCCACCAGCGCGGAACTGGGATACACTCCAAGCGGTGTAAGTTACATAATCGATACCATCGAAGCCGAGTTGGGATTCAAGGTCCTGAACAGAAAGCAGTCAGGTATTTCGCTTACCGAAGCCGGAGAGATGATCCTACCAAGTTTTGAAGCGCTTCTTGAAGCTCAGAAGCACCTCGTTGCCGAATCAGAGAGGATAAAGGAGACCATCTCAAACAAATAACGGCGTCGCTTCTTCTCTAAGAGAAATGTGCCATTACTTCTTTAGCTTGCGTTTTATGAACGCAGGCTTTTTCTTGTCTGCAGATACATTCTCTGCTAAAATATACGATATCAATTATAACTATGCAAAAATTAACGGATTTATAATTATGAGTAAAAATGAACGAAGGGATGCCGTGCGCATCCGAAAGACAGACGGTTATCACAACATTCTCCCCTACATCATGCCCAAGCGCACGGAGGCTGAGGTCTCCATGACCGAGACCTTCGATGTAACGGATCTCAATAAATACATGGCCGAACGGAACGAAAAAGAAGGCATAAAGCTCAAGCTGTTCCACGCCATCTGCACAGCCGTTTCCAGGACCATTTACCACAGGCCTCTGATGAACACCTTCATTTCGGGGCGCTGGTTCTGGCAGCGCAAGGATATCACGCTGTCCTTTGTCGTAAAACAGCAGTTTGAAGACGAAGCCAACGAGACACTGATGTTCCTGAAGGTCGATCCAGATATGGACTTTGACTCGGTATCGAAGCTGATACTCGGAGATGTCAAAAAAGCGCGCAGCGAAGGTTCCAACGATCTTGACAAGCTGATGGACTTTGTCGGAAGCCTTCCGCGCCCCTTCCTTGAGATCTTTTTCTGGGTGCTCAGAAGGCTGGAATACCACGGGATAATGCCCAAAGGCCTTACCGCTGGCGACCCCAATTATTCGACAGTGCTGCTTTCCAACCTCGGAAGCATAGGCTGCGGAGCGCCCTACCACCATCTCAGTAATTACGGGAC
>JAFYFK010000271.1 GCA_017543805.1 Bacillota bacterium
CTATTGCGGTAATTATAGGGGTAAAGAACGGGTTGTCAGCGCCTCTGACAACGACGCCGATGGAGTCGCCGCCGGACTTTACCAGGTCTCTTGCTGAAACATTCGGGACATAGTGCAGTTCCTTTATGGCGTTCAGAACGCGCTCGCGCACGTCAGCGCTTACATCAGGATGGTCATTCAGCACGCGGGAAACAGTGCTTACCGAAACCCCGCTGTACTCTGCAACATCTCTGATAGTCATGCTTTGTGCTCCTTTCCGCAAAGTGTTCGGGAACGTTACCGGGAACGTTTCCAGAACCAACACTATTAAAACATAACTTTTCTGTTTACGTCAATACTTTTTTTGCTAAAATTGTTATTAGATTATATAAAATTTCGAATGACCGCCGGGAGGGCTTGAAAAATGGCTTTGGATACAAAAAAGAGCTTAAGAAATCTCGTCATCTATTCCGTGTATGTAAGAAACCACACAAAGGAAGGTACGTTCAGGGCTGTCATACCTGACCTCCCCCGCATAAAGGACCTGGGGACAGATGTCGTCTGGCTGATGCCCATACACCCGATCGGGGAAAAAGCGCGCAAGGGCACTCTCGGGAGCCCATACGCAAATAAAGACTACCGAAGCGTCAATCCGGAATACGGGACTCTGGAAGACTTTAAGGCTCTTGTCGACGCGATACATGAGAACGGCATGAAGTGCATAATAGACGTGGTCTACAACCACACATCCCCGGATTCAGTGCTCTGGGAGACGCACCCGGAATTCTTCTACAGAAAGAAGGACGGCAGGCCCGGGAACCACGTCGGCGACTGGACGGATATTATAGATCTGGACTACCGCGTGCCGGAGCTTTGGGACTACCAGACCGAAAGCCTTAAATTCTGGGCCGGATACGTCGACGGTTTCCGCTGCGACGTGGCGTCGTTCGTCCCTGTGGAATTCTGGAAGAAAGCCCGCGCGGAGGTCGAAAGGGTCCGCCCCGGCTGCATCTGGCTCGCCGAAAGCATACACATGTCATTCAACAACGAGATGCGCAGGCGCGGTATGTACGCCGCCAGGGACATCGATCTGTTTGAAGCCTTTGACATGGAATACGAATATGACGTCCGCGAGACGTTTGAAAAATTCCTTAAAGGCGAGGCGCCTCTCAGTTCATATACAGAACTTCTTAATTTCCAGGAATTCTGTTATCCGGACAACTATATAAAGACGCGTTTTCTCGAAAACCACGACCTGCCGCGCATAGCGTCGCTTATCAAGGATCCGCAGCTTTTGGAGAACTATACGGCCATGCTGTATTTCCTGAAGGGCAGCACGCTGCTCTACGCGGGCCAGGAACTTTGCGCGGATCACCTTCCGGGGCTCTTCGACAAAGACCCGGTCGACTGGGGCGGCGGCCCGGACATCTCGCCCCTTCTGACAAAACTGGGCAGAATCAAAAAAGAGTATCTGTCCTCCGGCGACGGATTCCTGGCAAAGGCCGACGACGGCAGCGGCACGGCGGTCATGTACCGCTGGGACGGGGAACGAGGAAAGGCCGGGATATTCCCGCTCAGAGGATCGCGCGCATCTGTCCGGACCGACATCCCGGACGGCGTGTATAAAGACCTTATAAGCGGGGAAAACGTCACAATTAAGAACGGAACAGTTAATTGCATAGGAAAAGCTCTCATCTTATGTTATAATTTTTCGGATACCTTTTAAGGAGAAGAAAGTATGACAAAAGACGAGCTGGCGCGCCAGCTTTCAAGAAGACGCATTTTCGGCATAATATCCCACCCGGACGCAGGTAAGACGACACTCACGGAGAAGCTCCTGCTGCACGGCGGAGCCATACGCGAGGCAGGCACGGTCAAAGCCCGCAAAAATTCAAAATTCGCCACATCGGACTGGATGGAGATCGAAAAGCAGAGAGGCATTTCGGTCACCAGTTCCGTAATGCAGTTCGAATATAACGACAAGGTCATATCGATAATGGACACGCCGGGCCACAACGACTTCGGCGAGGATACCTACCGCATCCTGACCTCCGTCGACAGCGCGGTAATGGTCATCGACGCGGCAAAGGGCGTCGAGACGCAGACCAGAAAACTCTTTGCGGTCTGCAAGATGCGCGGCATTCCGATCTTTACATTCATGAACAAGCTCGACCGCGAGGCAAGAGACCCTCTGGAGCTCCTGTCTGAGCTCGAGGAGGTCCTTGGCATGCCCGCGTCGGCAGTCACCTGGCCTATAGGTTCCGGTCTTAATTTTGAGGGAATCTACGACCTGCTGAAGAACGAAGCCATCCTTTACAGGGAAAAGCGCACCGTTAAACTCGGGGAAAAGGGAGTTTTCGGAGACGAGCTGCAGGGAGTAATAACGAACAACAATCTCGCTGCCCTGCGCGACGGCATAGAGCTGCTTGAAGGCGCGGGAAATCCGTTGGACAAAGACGCGGTCGCCGCCGGAGAGCTTACTCCGGTATTCTTCGGCTCCGCTCTGGCGGATTTCGGCGTGACCACCTTCCTTGAAAATTTCCTCGAGATGTCCCCCGCCCCCGGCGCCAGAAAGCTCGCCGACGGCGGAGAAGTGGACCCGCTGAGCCCCGATTTTTCCGGATTCATTTTCAAGATACAGGCCAACATGAACCCCGCCCACCGCGACAGGCTCGCGTTTTTCCGCATCTGTTCCGGAACGTTTACGCGCGGCATGGAGGTCACGCTCTCCCGCACAGGAAAGCCGGTAAAACTGGCGCAGTCTACCCAGCTTATGGCGAACGAGAGAGAAAACGTCGAGACCGCCTATACAGGAGATATAATCGGTATCTACGACACAGGCAATTTCCAGATCGGGGATACGCTCTGCACCACAAAGGAACCCATATTCTTTGAACCGCTCCCGACCTTCCCGCCCGAACTTTTCGCCAGGGTCGCGCCGAGAGACACGATGAAGGTAAAGCAGTTCCAGAAAGGCGTGCAGCAGCTCGCCCAGGAAGGAGCCATACAGGTCTACCACAACGAATACAACGAAGTCGTTATAGGGGCCGTCGGACAGCTGCAGTTCGAGGTCTTCCAGTACAGGCTGGAGAACGAATACAACGCCGCGGTGCGCATGGACAGGCTGGATTACACTGTCGCGCGCTGGCTTGCGGAAGACGCGGACCTCGACCGCATAAAGAGCACCATAGATTCCAGAATGATGCTGCTCTTCGACCGCTTTGACCGGCCGCTGCTGCTGTTCGCGAACAAATTCACGATAACATACTACATTGAACGCTTCCCGGAAGTAAAGCTGATCGACGCGATGGATATGCGCTGACGCCGCACTTGCTGGAAACGTTTTCATGAAGTATAATCATTATAATAAAATAACGTAAAAGGAATTACAGAAGTATGGCTAAAAAGATTACAAAAGAAGAGTTCAAACAGGAATATCTGCGCATACTCAAGGAACGCTACTCGGCGATGCCGTCAGAATGCACGCCCCAGCAGAAGTATAAAGCGCTGGTACAGTATACCTATGCCGTAGCCGCAGGCGTCCGTCAGGATACCATACAGAGGCACACGGCGCAGAAGCCCAAGAAGGTATACTACTTCTCCATGGAGTTCCTCATAGGGCAGCTCCTCGAAAACTATCTGATCAATCTGGGAATACGCGACGTCGTTGAAGACGGTCTGTGGGACCTCGGAGAGGATTTTGAAGACCTCTGCGCGATCGAGCCGGATCCCGGTCTGGGAAACGGCGGCCTCGGAAGACTTGCGGCATGCTTCCTTGATTCCATGGCGACCGAAGGCATATCCGGAGTAGGAATGGGCCTTCGCTACCGTTTCGGCCTGTTCCGCCAGCGCATAGAAAGCGGATATCAGATAGAAGAACCTGACGCGTGGCTCTCCGACGGTTTCCCCTGGGAGATGAAGCGCATGGACAGAGCAGTCGAAGTACACTTCGGAGGCTATGTCGACCGTCAGCTCAGGGAAGACGGCAAGCTGAACTTCGAGCATAAAAACTACAGTTCGGTAATGGCTGTTCCCTACTATATTCCTATCGTAGGCTACGGCGCAAAGGACGTAAATGTCCTTAAGCTCTGGAAAGCCCAGCCCGCGCACGATGCGATCAACCTTGACGCGTTCAACCGCGGAGATTACAAAGAAGCTCTTGCCGAGCGCAGTGATATCGAGGCGATCACAAGCCTCCTCTACCCCAACGACAATCAGGAAGCCGGAAAGTATCTCCGTCTCAAGCAGGAATATTTCCTCGTAAGCGCCGGCGTTCAGTCCATCTTCCGCGAGTATAAGGACCGCTACGGCAACAACCGCTGGGCTGAGATGTACGAGCATGTCTCCATCCACACCAACGACACCCACCCCGCCCTGTGCATCCCGGAAATGATGCGCATCCTGCTGGATGAGAAGGGCTTCGAATGGGACGAGGCGTGGGAGATCACCACAAAGACCTGCTCTTTCACCAACCACACCATACTCCCCGAAGCGCTCGAAAAGTGGCCTCAGGACATGATGCGCAGCCTGCTGCCGCGCATATATCTCATCATCGAGGAGATCGACCGCCGCTGGAGCGCCCAGCTGACCGCGGGCGAGGGAGACTGGAGGGAGGCTCACAAAAAGACCGCTGTCCTCTGGGACGGCAATGTCCGCATGGCAGACCTTTCTATAATCGGATCCCACTCCGTCAACGGTGTTTCAACCATCCATACGGAAATCCTCAAGAACGACGTTTTCAAGGAGTTCTACAGGATCAGCCCGGAGAAGTTCAACAACAAGACAAACGGTGTCACGCAGAGGCGCTTCCTGATCCAGGCAAACCCCGCCCTCACAGGGCTTATCACGGACGCTATCGGGCAGGAATGGAAGACAGACATGACCAAGCTGCAGCAGCTTAAGGATTTCGGAAGCGATTCCGCGTTCCTCGACAAGCTGCAGGCTGTAAAGCGCGCCAACAAGGTCAGGCTGGCCAACTACATCGCCGAGCACAACCAGATCGCTGTAAATCCGGACTCCATGTTCGACGTACAGGTCAAGCGCATACACGCCTACAAGCGCCAGCTTCTGAACGCCTTCAAGGTGCTGGATCTTTACTTCCGCCTCAAGGACGACCCGAACATCGAAATGACGCCCTGCACATTTATCTTCGCGGGCAAGGCCGCGCCGGGATACATCTACGCTAAGGAGATAATCAAGTTTATCTGCAGCGTGGCTGACCTGGTCAACGGCGACCCTGTGGTAAGGGAAAAGCTGAAGGTCATCTTTGTTGAAAACTTCTCGCTTTCCAACGCGCAGCTGATCTACCCCGCCACAGACATAAGCGAGCAGATCTCCACTGCCGGAACGGAAGCAAGCGGCACCGGCAACATGAAGTTCATGATGAACGGAGCAATGCTCCTCGGAACGCTCGACGGAGCAAACGTCGAGATCCTCGAGCAGGTTGGCCCGTACAACATCAAGATCTTCGGCATGACCACAGACGACATCGAAGAGCTCAACAAAAGCGGCAGCTACCATACGAACCAGATCATCAATTCCGACCAGAGCATACGCAGGATCATCAACAGTCTGGTGGACGGTACCTTCGACAAGAGCAACGCCCGCTTCTGGAAGATCTACGACGCTATGGTCTCCGAGAACGACCAGTACTTTGTGCTCAAGGACCTGCCCGCCTACGAAGAGGCGTGGGACGAGATCTCAGGAATCTACCGCAGCGACAGGACACGCTGGAACAGGATATCGCTCAACAACATCGCGAGCTCCGGTTTCTTCTCCAGCGACCGCACCATACGCGAATACGCGGAGGACATTTGGCATATCAACAGCAGAGCCGTTAAATGATATCGTTTAATTAATTTGACCTTATAAACCAATCTTCATTGAAAGGAGGATGCAACATGAGAAAAAAGGAGTGTATCGCTATGCTCCTTGCCGGAGGCCAGGGAACACGACTCGGCCTTCTGACTCAGGGCAACGCAAAGCCAGCCGTTTCATTCGGCGGAAAGTACAGGATCATCGACTTTTCACTTTCCAACTGTGTTAATTCAGGCATCGACACAGTTGGCGTACTTGTCCAGTACAGGCCGATGATACTCAACAAATACCTTGGAACGGGCGAGGCTTGGGATCTTGATTCAGCCGACGGCGGCGTCCACGTTCTTCCTCCATACGCAACGCAGACAGGCGGTTCCTGGTATGAAGGCACAGCCGACGCGATCTACCACAACATAGACTTTATCGACAACTACGATCCGGGCTATGTGGTGATACTCTCCGGCGACCATCTCTATAAGATGGATTACAACCTCATGCTCCAGGAACACAAGGCAAACAACGCGGACCTTACAATCTCAGTAATGGAGGTCCCCTGGGAAGAAGCCAGCCGTTTCGGCATACTCACCGCAAACGACGAGGGCAGAGTCGTAAAGTTTTCGGAAAAACCGAAGGAACCCGACAGCAACCTCGCATCCATGGGTATCTACATCTTCTCATGGCCGGTGCTTAAACAGGCGCTCATCGAAGACCATGAGGATCAGTCCTCTGAGAAAGATTTCGGAAAGAACATAATCCCGAAGCTGCTCAAGGAGGAAAAGCGCATATTCACCTATAAGTTCAAGGGATACTGGAAAGACGTCGGAACCATCCAAAGCTATTTTGACGCTCATATGGATCTGCTCGTCGACGATCCGGAATTCGATATCTTCGACAACAAATTCAAGATCTTCTCGAATTCGAACATGTATCCGCCCCATATGATCGGACCCGAGGGCAAGGCTGTCGACAGCCTTATCTGCAACGGCGCCACGATCAACGGGACCGTCGAGCACTCCGTGATCGGCCTGGGCGTTACCATCGACGAAGACGCTTACGTAAAAGACTCCGTACTCCTTCCGGATGTACATGTCTGCAGGGGCGCCAAAGTCGAACGCGCGGTCATCAACGAGGGCAGCGTCATTGCCGAGAGATCCTCGGTCGGAAGCAGCGACGGCGACGTAGTACTGGTTTAGGAGGTGAAGCAGAATGAAGATCAACGCGATAGGCATCATATCCGCCAGCTACAAGACCGAAGATTTCGGGATACTTACCAATAAGCGTCCGGTAGCCTCTCTCCCCTTTGCGGGAAGATACCGCCTTATAGACTTCCCAATCTCGAACATGGCTAATTCCGGCATAACAACAGTCGGAATAGTCACTCCGCACTACTACCGCTCGATACTTGACCACGTAGGCATCGGAAAGCCCTGGGGTCTCGCCCGCAACACCGGCGGACTGTTTATGCTCCCCGGCACCATCTACGGCACAAGAGAAGTAGGTTCGCGCTTCCTGCTCAAGGACCTTATGCGCAACCGCATTTTCCTCGAAAGGGCAAGCGAAGACTACGTGATCTTCACCGACAGCAGCAAGATAATGAACTTTGACATGAGACCGCTCATCAAGGCTCACGCCGAATCCGGCCTCGACATTACCATGCTCTACGTCAAGACGAACAACCAGAAGGGCGGACAGTATCTGACCATTGACGAGACTTCCGGAGAGGTGACCAACCTGACCGACAGCGACAAAGCGACCGAAAACCGCTTCCTCGACTGTTTCGTCACCAGCAAGGAATTCCTGCTCAACCTGATAGACTGGTACAGATCCAGAAGCACCATGGATCTTACGGATATCTTCAAGCTCAATATTAGAAGATACTCCATCGGTTCCTACGAGTACAAAGATTACGTAGGAATAATCAGCGATGTTAACGACTTTATGAAAGTCAACAGGGATATGCTCAAGGACGACATCCGCAAAGAACTGTTCGGAAACGCTGAGAGGCCGATCATAACGAAGGTCCTCGACGCTCCGCCGACGCTCTACGAGCCGACTGCCGACGTCAGCAATTCTCTGATCTCTTCAGGCTGCATAATCGAAGGGACCGTCGAGAACAGCATTATCTTCAGAAATGTAAGAGTAATGCCGGGCGCGGTGGTCAAAGACGCGATAGTGATGCAGCATGTCACCGTTGAGAAGGACGCTTATATCGAGAACATGATCTGCGACAAATATGTCAACGTCAGTGAAGGCGTTCGCCTCAAAGGAGGCAGGGGCGGCCCCCTTATAGCCGGAAAAGGAGAACAACTGTAAATGAAACAAATCAAAATACTTTTTGCGTCCGCCGAGTGCCTGCCGTTCTTTAAGAGCGGCGGCCTCGGCGACGTTGCGGGAAGCCTGCCCGGTTATGTGGCGGGCACCAATTACGATATCCGCGTCATCCTGCCCAAGTTGTCGCAGATACCGGAAAAATACACAAAGAAGATGGAGTTCGTGACCAGCTTCGGCGTTCCTCTTTCCTGGAGGATCTGCCACTGCGGTCTGTTCCGCCTGCGCTTAAAGGGCATGACCTACTATTTCCTGGACAACGAATACTATTTCCACAGGAGCAGCGCATACGGCGAATTTGACGACGGCGAACGCTACGCGTTCTTCTCAAAGGCCATAGTTGAGGCTATCTCCTATCTGGACTTTGAACCGGACATCCTGCACTGCAACGACTGGCACACAGCTCTTGCCCCGGTCTTTATGCGCGAGTTCTATCACAACGATATGTACGACCACATCAAGACCATCTTCACGATCCACAATCTGAAGTTCCAGGGAATGTATTCCGAGCAGCTGCTGGCTGATGTGCTCGGCCTCGACAATACTCCGGCAGCGGACCAGCTCCGCGTCGGAAACGGCGCCATCAGCTTTATGCAGGGCGCCTGCCGCTACGTCGACAGGATAACCACCGTAAGCCCCACCTACGCTGAGGAGATCTGCACTCCGTACTTCGGAGAAGGTCTCGACTGGCTGTTCAGAGAGAGGCACGACAGGCTTTCCGGAATACTCAACGGAATCGACAACAAGAGATATGACCCGTCCGCCGATCCGGACATCTATTACAACTTCAGCGAAGACAACATCCGCGAAAAGCGCAAGAACAAGCTCGCTTTCCAGAAGGAATTCGGCCTTGAGGAAGACGAAAAGATACCGATGTTCGCCATCATCAGCCGTCTTACCGAGCAGAAAGGCATCGACCTTATCAACTACATCATGCCCCGCCTTATGGAGCGCAGGCTGCAGATAGTCGTGCTCGGCGTAGGCGACAGGCAGTATGAGGACAGTTTCCGCTGGTTCGAGGACAAGTACAATGGCAAGGTCGCGGCGCTCATCAAGTTTGACGACGCGCTTTCGCACAAGATCTACGCCAGCGCGGACGCTTTCCTTATGCCGTCGAGGTTTGAGCCCTGCGGCCTTTCGCAGATGTTCTCCATGCGCTACGGCACCCTGCCCATCGTAAGGGAGACCGGCGGTCTTAAGGACTCTGTAACGCCGTACAACAAGTACACCGGAGAAGGCACAGGCTTCAGCTTCGCCAATTACAACGCCGACGAACTGTATGACTGCATCGACGGCGCTCTCAAGATTTGGGAGAAGAAGCAGCCCACCTGGAAGAAACTGCAGCAGAACGCAATGGCGGCGGACTTCAGCTGGCGCGCATCAGCAAATAAATACAGAACACTATACAGGGATCTTTTAAAAGCTTAATGCATATTTATCACGATTCAAGAAACGAAACATACCGCACCCCCTTCGGAGCGGCAGAGGTCAGCACTTCTGTCCGCATAGCGCTTTCAGCGCCCGATGCCGCAGGTGCGGTATTGCATTGCTGGAACGAAACAGAGGGCGACAGCCTCATCGATATGGAGCTCCGCGAAGACGGGCTTTACGAAGCGGAGGTCAAAATGCCTCCGGAGGGTTGCACCATCTGGTACTACTTTATAGTCAAAGGCAATGACGGAAACACATATCTGTACGGGAACGCCCAGGACGGGCTCGGCGGCGAAGGCTGTCAGTACGAATACGACCCCAAGGCATTCCAGATAACCGTCTACAAGCCTGCCCGGGTGCCTCAGTGGTATCTGGACGGGGCGGTCTATCAGATATTCCCTGACCGCTTTGCTCCGGACCCGGAAAGCTTCGGCAGGGACGCGAAGGTCCTCGGAAAGGATCCCCTTCCCGAAGCCTGGTATAAGAAGCCCTTCTACAAGCGCGACGAAGAAGGAAAAGTCACCGAGTGGGACTTCTACGGCGGAACGCTCAAGGGTATAGAGGCAAAGCTTCCGTACATCCAGTCGCTCGGGATCACGGCGATCTACCTGAACCCGATATTCAAGGCGTATTCCAACCACCGCTACGATACCGCGGATTACATGAACATCGACCCGCGACTCGGGACAAACGAGGACTTTACATCGCTCTGCAAAGCCGCTGAAAAACGCGGGATATCTATAATCCTCGACGGAGTTTTCTCCCACACCGGAAGCGACAGCATTTACTTCGACCGCTACGGGCGCTATGGAAACGGCGCCTGGGAGAACGAGGATTCGCCCTACCGTTCCTGGTACAAGTTTACCCCGGACAAGGAACCGGGCTATTCCTGCTGGTGGGGTACCGAAGACCTTCCCGAGGTCGACGAGACGGTCCCTGCGTACAACGATTTCATCTGCGGGGAAGAAGGCGTCGTCAGGCACTGGCTGAAAGCCGGGGCCAGGGGTTTCCGTCTGGACGTCGCTGACGAACTTCCGGACAGCTTCATAAAGAATATCAGAAAGGCAGTAAAAGCCGAGGGCGAAGACAAACTGCTGATCGGCGAGGTCTGGGAGGACGCGAGCAACAAGATCAGCTACGGCGAAGCCCGCAAATTCCTCTTCGGAGAAGAGCTCGACGCAACCATGCATTACCCATTCCGGAACATGGTGCTGGACTACATAAACGGAAACTGCGGCGGAGGCGGATTCAGCAGACGCATGCAGAACATACGCGAAAACTATCCGCGTGAATATTTCTATTCCGCTCTCAACCTGATCGGAAGCCACGACAGGGAACGCGCGATGACCGCGCTTGGCGCGGACCAGGATTACTGGCGAGCCAGAGCGAGGCTCAAACTGGCGTCGGCGCTTCAGTATGCCTGCCCCGGCGTCCCCTGCACATACTACGGCGACGAGGACTGCCTGCAGGGCTGGAGAGACCCGGAAAACCGCGCGGGCTACCCCTGGGGACGGGAAGACAAAGACATGATCTACCACTACCGCCTCCTCGGACAGGTCTACAGCGAACACCCGGCGCTCAAGGGAGGCGAATATATCGACGCTCCCGGATACTTTGACGACGATATCTACGCCTTTCTCAGAAAAGACGAAAACGAGACTATACTGGTGATCGCCAACAGGAGCCCCTGGGCGACCCGGCACGTAAGCGTGGATGTAAGCGCGGGATACGCGCTGGAGCTGCTTTCCGCGGGCGAATACCGCTTTGAAAACGGTCATCCGGAGCTGGACGTTCCGCCGCTTACGATATACATGCTGCTGCTCAGGGACAGCGCCCCGGAACTCCTTAAAATGGAGCGCTCGGCAGGCGTTCTGTGCCACGTCACATCCATACCCGGCAGCGGAAGCAAAGGGACCATAGGCAAAGAAGCGCGGGATTTCGTAGACTGGATCGCGTCCGCCGGATTCAGACTCTGGCAGATACTCCCGCTCAACAAGGCCGGCCGCGAAGACACTCCTTACCTGAGCCCTGCCGTCTTTGCCGGTGAAACATCGCTGATCGACCGCGGCGAACTTCCGGATCTCTACGGAACGGATGATTTCCGAAAGGAAAACGATTACTGGCTCGATGACTACATAGTTTACGAGCTCTCGCAGGAAGGCAATACAAAGTCCGCGAGCGAGATAGAGACCGAACAGTATTACTTCTTCAGCCAGTGGAAGAGGCTTAAAAAATACGCCAACGACCGCGGCATTTCGATAATCGGGGACATCCCCTTCTACGTCGCGCCTGACGGCGCGGATATAAAGGCGCACCCGGAAGCATTCCAGACCGGGGAAAGCGCTTCGAGGGCCGGAGTTCCGCCGGATTACTTCAGCAAGACCGGCCAGGACTGGGGAAACCCGCTGTACGACTGGAAAGCCCTTAAAAAGGACGGATACCGCTGGTGGCTCGAAAGGCTCAAAGCCTGCGCAAGGCTCTACGATTACATAAGGCTCGACCATTTCCGGGCATTCTCCGCGTATTATGAGATCCCCTCCGGCGGAACAGCAATGGACGGATCATGGATACCCGGACCCGGAAAAGAGCTTATGGACCTGTTTAAGGCCGAAGGCATCAAACTCATTGCGGAAGATCTCGGCGAGCTCGATCCCCCGGTCACGGATCTGCTGATACTGTCCGGACTTCCAGGAATGGACATCTGGCAGTTCAGCGAGGAAAAGATGCGCGCAATGAGCCCGGAAAAGATCCGCTCCCGCATCTTCTACTCCGGAACCCACGACAACGACACCCTGCTCGGCTGGTGCCGGGAGACCACGGAAAGCGAGAAGGAAGCGAGAGAAAAAATGGACAGCGTCCTTAAAGAGCTCTATGCTTCAGGCGCGCCGTGGGTCGTAGTGCAGCTTCAGGACGTGCTGGAACTCGGCAGCGAGGCAAGGATGAATGTGCCCGGAACAGCCGAAGGAAACTGGCACTGGAGAGCCGGCGCGGGAACACTTACCGCAGAGGCTGCGGAACGCTTCAGAAAGTTAGCGGAGGACAACGACAGATGAACTATCAGAACGAAAAACTTCGCCTTTTTATTGAAAAATACGGAATTGAGAGCGATATTGAGACCGTAAGGAAATACGCGCCTGTGTATAAGGCCGTGATCGAGCGCGACCTGGCCTCCCCGCCGCAGCTGTCGATGCTTAAGACATTTATCGATCCGAACGGCGCTCTCGAGGATTCGGATATCTCCGCCATAGACGCCGGAGGCACAAAGCTCCGCGGCTGCAGCTTTAAGCTGCGCGGAGGAAAGCTCAGCCGTTCGGAGATAAGCGAAAGACTGCTTCCGGGCAAGGACAGGAAGATCAATTCCGACGAATTTTTCGAC
>JAFYFK010000272.1 GCA_017543805.1 Bacillota bacterium
CTCCGCAGATCATGAAGAGGACTCTCTGGGAGACCTCCGGCCACTGGGATCACTACAAGGACAATATGTACACCACAGTTATCGACGACGAGGATTTCGCCATCAAGCCGATGAACTGCCCGGGCTCCATACTGGTATATGACCTCGACCCGCACAGCTACAAGGATCTTCCGCTCCGCTACGGCGAACTGGGAATAGTCCACAGACACGAGCTCTCCGGAGCGCTGCACGGCATGTTCCGCGTAAGATGCTTCACCCAGGACGACGCTCACATCCTGCTCGCTAAGGATCAGATCCGCAGCGAAGTCGCCAGCATCACAAAGCTTATCGACGAGATGTACGGAGTATTCGGACTGCCGTATAAGATCGTTCTTTCAACCATGCCCGATGACCACATCGGTACCCGCGAGGACTGGGAGAAGGCTGAGAACGACCTGGCGGACGCGATCACTTCCATCGGCAAGACCTACGAGATCAACCCGGGCGACGGCGCGTTCTACGGCCCCAAGCTCGACTTCCACGTTACCGACAGCCTCGGCAGAGTATGGCAGTGCGGCACCATACAGCTGGATTACCAGCTGCCCGGCCGCTTCGACCTCGATTACATCGACAGCAACTCCGAGAAGCAGGTACCGGTAATGATCCACCGTGTCGTTTACGGTTCCATCGAGCGCTTTATCGGCATCATCACCGAGCACTTCGCCGGCGCCTTCCCGACATGGCTGTCCCCGGTCCAGGTCAAGATCCTGCCCGTTACCGACAGGGCTATGGAGTACGCCGAAAGCGTTCAGAAGACCCTCGAAGAGCAGGGCTTCCGCGTTGAGATCGACCGCCGCAGCGAAAAGACCGGCCGCAAGATCCGCGACGCCCAGATGGAGAAGGTACCTTATATGCTCGTAGTCGGCGACCGCGATGTCGCTGCAGGCACCGTGGCTCCCCGCCACAGGGCTGACGGAGACCTCGGAACCATGAGCCTTGACGAGTTTGCGGCTCTTCTTAAGGAAGTCGTCGACAGTAAATCTCTTAAGTAGATAAAAATTAACAATGAAAAATGACAGTCCCTCCTCGGGCACGCTCTCGCTTGACAGGGGACCCGCCTAGCGGTTCTAAGCTCTGACGTCGCCTTCGGCTCGTCAATCGCTAAGAACCGAGTTCCCTGACATCCCTCGGTAGGGACTGTCATTTTTCAATAATATTTAATAATAATTATCTTCAATAATATTTCTATTTATTGATTATCTCTGTTTATGAACACCAAACGCAGACAGGAAGAACTGAAGGATTTTACGAGAACGGCGGACGGCGATCTGGTCTACACCGGAACTGTGCACTATTACGGTGCCGAAAACAGCCAGTCGTTTAAAGTGTTTATACGCGATCTGCTCGCCCTGAGCGGCGTCGCGGCCTGGAGCGCCGTGATGGCCGGCTGCATACGCGTGCCCGGAATGCTCAACCACTGGTATGTCATAATCCCATACGCCATAATGCTCATATCCGCGATCCTTCTGCTGTGGGCCGGCGTGCGCATCGCTGTCAGCGGGACCGGGCTTCGCGACTATGTCTATAAAAGGACTGTAGAAGTGCTCGCGCCGCGCGCGGGATCCTGCATGATCTTCGCCGCTGTAACGCTTGTTTCCTACGTTATACATATAGCGGTGAACGGGGAAGGGGATTATTCGCGGATACTTATTGTAGTATTCCCGATCCTCCTTGTCATTTCAGGTGTTATGTCACTCTTGGTTATAAAGTTTACAAAAACTATTAAATGGCATTGAGTTTCGCAAAGTGCTTGCACCCTGCGAATGAAATGTAGTATAATAACAAGTCTTTAAATTTTGCAAACAAATTTAAAATTATTTTATTGGAGGCTAAAGTTAAAATGAAGACAAAGAAAATCATTGCCCTCCTGCTGGCCATGACCATGATCCTTGGTCTCGTCGCAGGCTGCGGCAGCAAGCAGGAAGAGCCGGCACCTGCAACAGACCCGACTCCTGCTGCTACCACTCCCGAACCGGCTCCCGCAGAGGAACCGAAGACCCTCGTTGTCGGATATTCTCCGTTCAACAGCAAGTTCTCCCCGTTCTTCTCGGAGACTGCTTATGACCAGGACGTTTACGCCATGACCCAGGTTTCCCTGCTTAACGGCGACCGTACCGGCGCAGTCATCACCAAGGGCATCAACGGCGAGACTGTAAACTACAACGGCACCGACTACACCTACTATTCCATCGCAGACCTCGACATGACCGAGAACGCTGACGGAACAGTATATTATGACTTCACCCTCAGAGATGACATCGTATTCTCCGACGGCGAAAAGCTGACTGTAGACGACGCTATCTTCACCATGTATGTTTACTCCGATCCTACATATGACGGCTCCAACACTTTCTGGGCGCTGCCGATCGAAGGCATGGCTGAATACAGAGCGGGCGTTGAGACTCTCCTCAACCTCATCTACAATGCAGGCAGAGACAACACCGACTTCACATACTTCACCGAAGACGAGCAGAAGAGCTTCTGGGAAAAGTATGACGCATGCGCAACTGCGCTTGCTCAGGAAATCGTTGACTACTGCGTAGCTGCAGGCTACAACGAAGAAGGCGACATCGCAGGCGCTGCCGCTAACTGGGGATTCTCCGCAGACAACAGCATCGAAAGCTTTGCCGCGGCACTTCAGGATGCTTACGGCGCAGACGTTGCTGGCATGGTCGGCACCGAAAACGCCGGTTCCACCGTTGACGATCTCTTCCCGGGTCTCGTAGACTTCTCCGGCAAGGGTATCCAGACCGGCGAATCCGCTCCGAACATCACCGGTATCCAGAAGATCGACGACTATCACTTCCGTGTCGTTATGACCGAAGTCAACGCTACCGCTATCTATCAGATGAACGCTATCGTAGCTCCGCTTCACTACTATGGCGACAAGTCTCTGTACAACTATGACGCCAACCAGTTCGGTTTCCCGAAGGGCGACCTCTCCATCGTAAGAAGCAAGACCACACAGCCGATGGGCGCTGGCCCCTACAAGTTCATCAAGTTCGAGAACGGCGTTGTTTCCTTCGAAGCAAACGATCTCTACTTCAAGGGCGCTCCCAAGACCAAGTACATCAACTTCCAGCAGTGCACCGCTGACGACGATAAGCTCAACGGCGTCATTCAGGGAACCATCGATATCACCGATCCGTCCTTCTCCACCAGCACCATCGAAGCTATCGAAAAGGCTAACGGCGGCGAACTCAACGGACCCAAGGTAACCACCAACACCGTAGACAACCTCGGATACGGCTACATCGGTATGTGCGCAAAGGTCATGAACGTCGGCGGAGATCCCGCTTCTGACGCTTCCAAGAACCTGCGTAAGGCATTCGGAACCATCTTCTCCGTATACAGAGAAGTCGCGATCGACTCCTACTACGGTGACAGAGCTTCCGTAATCAACTATCCTATCTCCAACACTTCCTGGGCTGCTCCCAGATCCTCTGACGACGACTACAAGGTTGCGTTCTCTGTAGACGTTGACGGAAACGACATCTATACCTCCACCATGACCGCGGACGAAAAGTACGCCGCTGCAAAGGAAGCTGCTCTCGGTTTCCTCCAGGCTGCAGGCTACACCGTTGCTGACGGCAAGGTTACCAAGGCTCCCGCAGGCGCAAGCCTTGAGTACGAAGCATGGATCCCGGCAGACGGTTCCGGCGACCATCCTTCCTTCATGATCCTCACCGAGGCTTCCAAGGCCTTCGAAGAGATCGGCATAACCCTCAAGATCAAGGACCTCACCAACAGCTCCGAACTCTGGACCGCACTCGAAGCACAGCAGGTTGCTATCTGGTGCGCTGCATGGGGCGCAACTGTAGACCCGGATATGACCCAGATCTACTTCTCCGACGTTGCTAACGGCGGCGCAAACAAGGGCGGTTCCAACTACATGTACGCGATCGCAGACCCCGAACTCGATACCATGATCAAGGACGCTCTCAAGAGCACCGATCAGAGCTATCGTAAGGCAATGTACAAGGCCTGCCTCGACCTCGTTGTTGACTGGGCAGTCGAGATCCCTGTATATCAGAGACAGAACGCTATCATCTTCTCCACCGAGCGTGTAAACCTCGATACCGTTACTCCGGACATCACCACCTTCTATGGCTGGATGAGCGAGATCGAAAACACCGAAGCTAACTAATCAGCTGACAGTATTTTTACCCCTCCCTCCCCGCAACAGGGGAGGGAAGGGTTTTGTTTCGCTTTTGTACACGTAATCTAAAGAATCGGGGAGATCGTTTTGCGTAAATACGTACTTAAAAGAATCCTGCTCTCGATATTGATATTGTTCTTTGTAACATTCATTATCTATGTGCTGATGAGGTGTCTTCCTACCTCATATATAGAAGCAATGGCGCGTCAGAAATCCATGCAGCCGAATTCCAAGAGCTATGAGGAATGGATGGAACAGCTGACGGAGCTCTACAACATGAACGGCGGCATAGTCACCGGATTTTTCCGCTGGTGGGGCCAGATGCTCCGCGGACAGTTCGGAGACAGCTGGTACTGGACTGTTCCCTGCATTGAGGAATTCCGTATCACGATCCCGCTTTCATTCGTCATGGGACTGATCGCGATGACCCTTGAACTTGCTATCGCGGTGCCTCTCGGCATTCTCGCTGCAAGAAAGCAGTATTCGCGCACAGACTATGTAATAAGCGTTGTGGCTTTGGCAGGAATATCTCTACCGACTTTCTTTTTCGCTTCACTTGTTAAACTCGTTTTCTCCGTCAAGCTGGGATGGTTCGACCTCTTCGGGCTTGTCGGCAGAAATTATGACCACCTCGACGCGTGGCATCAGTTCCTGGACAAGGCAAACCATCTGGTCCTGCCCATAATGGTACTGGTCGTCATAAGCGTCGGTTCCCTGATGCGTTATACGAGGACCAACATGCTTGAGGTCCTCAATTCGGACTTTATCCGTACCGCAAGGGCTAAGGGTCTTTCGGAGCGCAAGGTCATATATCATCACGCGTTCCGCAACACTCTGATTCCGCTGGTGACCATAGTCGGCGGATCTCTGCCCGGACTTTTCTCCGGCGCTCTCATCACCGAGACACTGTTCTCGATACCGGGTATCGGTTATGCCTCATACCACGCAATGGTCGCGGGCGACATACCGTTCTCGATGTTTTATCTTACTTTCATAGCGGTTCTGACGCTGCTCGGAAA
>JAFYFK010000273.1 GCA_017543805.1 Bacillota bacterium
CCCAAGCAGTATCGGCGTCGTTATATAATATGGAAGGTTTCCGACTATCTTTACGCTTCCGGGCATCGCGGCGTCTTTTATTATGCCGCGCAGGTCCGCCTTGAGTATGTCCTCGTGGATTATGGTAACATTGTCCGCGCCGGCAAAGCGTCTTTGCAGTATCGGTATCAGCCGGTCGTCCAGCTCCACCGCGGCAACTTTTCCTGCCCGTTCCGCCAGCGCCTCGGTGAGGACTCCCATTCCGGGCCCGATCTCAATGACCAGGTCCTCCGGACCCGCACCGCAGGCATCGGCTATCTTCTCTATCGCATCCCCGTCCTGAAGGAAATTCTGGCCGAGGCTTTTTTTCGTTTTAAATCTTTCCATCTGTCGATCCGGCATTTACCCGCCGTCCTGCCCGTTTTCCCGCAGGCAAGCCGCCGCGGCGTCAGCCAGTTCCTTTCGGTTTATGCCGCGCCTCCTCAGGCGCTTCAGGAAGGCGCTTCCGTTGGCGTAGCCCGTTCCGAGCATTGCGCCTACAGCCTCTCTGAGCTCCGCGCTTCCCGGCGTCCCGGCAAGCCCGAGGGTCACGAGGTCGTCGAACACCGGAAGCTCCGATTCCGCGTCATCCGCGGCTTCTCTTCCGGCAGCCTCGAGCGCTCTTATTATCGCCTCCGGCCCGGCGTTTTCTATGCCTATGTCCCCGTCCTTTTCGGCTTCGCCCTGCGTCAGGTGAGCCTGCTTTGCGCCGGGGAACTCCTCCGTCAGTTTTTTTCGTATATTGAGCCCGGCGTGGTCAGGATCGGTGAAGATTATTATCCCCCGTTCTTCGGCCGCGCTCCGTATCTGTTCCAGCGTCTGCGCCGATATCCCGTAGCCGTGGGTGCAGAGCACATCCGCGTCGACCGCCCTCAGCACCGCCGAGACGTCGTCCCGGCCCTCAACGACTATTACCTCTTTGATCCTCGGCTTAGTCATTGTCAGGCTTTCCGGTCTCTGCCGGAGCTTCCTCCGGCTCTTCCTCGTGCTCCATATATTCGCTGGCGCCTTCGCCGGTCAGGAGATACAGTATCTCTCCGGGCTTCACCATCTTGAGCTCCGACCTGGCCTGCTGCTCGACGTATTCGTCCGTGTTGACCTGCTTGAGCTCTTCCTCAAGCGTGCCCTTCTGCCTCTGCAGCTGAGCCAGCCTGGCCTCCGTCTCCGCGCGTTCCTTCTGCAGCTCGACCATATTGACCACGCTGCTTCCGACGGAATAGATGACCATGAGTCCGACTATAACGAACACGCCTACCGCCAGCCGCCTGCGCCTTCTGGCCTTTCTGCGGCGCTCCTTGACCTCGGCGTTCTTCTGGGACTCGACGACCCTGCGCTTTCTGCGCTCTTCCTGAGCCCTGCGGATCTCCTTGGACGATCTGGACTCGGAATCGAGGAAATTGTATTCAGTTCTTATGGTCTTTTCCGGAGCCTTTTTCTTTGCCATTTATTCGATACCTCTCTGCCCCTTGCGGTTAGCCAGCGGCAGCGTTATCCTCATCGTCGTGCCCTCGCCCTCGCGGCTTTCGGCCTCGATGGTCCCGTTGTGTTCTTCCACTATCTGCTTTGTTATGGCAAGGCCGAGGCCTGTTCCGCCCATTGCCCTCGAGCGGGCCTTGTCGACGCGGTAGAAGCGCTCGAATATCCTCGGAAGCGCCGCCTCCGGGATACCTATGCCGTTGTCCTTTACCGTTATCTGCGCCGTGCCGTGGTTCTCGTAAACGTTGACCATTATCTTTCCGCCCTCGTCGGTGTACTTGATGGCGTTGGAAAGCACGTTCAGCACGACCTGCTCAAACTTGTCCCTGTCCACCATGACGCGTATGTCGGCGTTTTCCGGATACAGCTTGGTCAGCTGCTGGTCCTTCTGCTTAAGGGCTATGTCTTCCTTAAAGATCGCCATATCGACTATGTTGACGATATTGGTCTCCTTAAAGAGCATGTTCTCCTGGCTGTGGTCGAGCCTCGAGAGCTGCAGCAGGTCCTTTACGAGGCGGTTCATGCGGTCTGCCTCGCTGTCGATGATGCCGAGGAACCTCGCCTGGGTCTCCGGGTCGTCGACCATGCCGTCGAGCAGGGTCTCGGCGTAGCTCTTTATATTTGTGAGAGGGGTCTTGAGCTCATGCGACACGTTCGCGACAAAGTCCGTCTGCATGTCCTCGAGCTTCTGCCGCTCGGTAATGTCCTGCATGATGAAAACTATGCCTATGTCGTTGCCGTTTTCATCCTTGAATCTGTCGTAGCGGGTGGCGTAGATGGTCTCGCCTATCGTGAAGGTGGTCTCGCCGCCCTCGATGTTTTCCTGAACGGTCTCTATGGCGAGGTTCTTTTCCAGGTGGCCGAGCACCTCGGTGTAGCTGAGTTCCTCCGCCGGAACGCTCATGTCTATGCGCAGCATCGCGCGCGCGGCGGGGTTTACGTGTATTACGCTGCCGTCCAGGTCTATTGCAATAAGCCCGTCACCCATGTATTCCAGAATGGTTCCGAGCTTGTTCTTTTCGTTGGATATCTCCGAAAGTGTGGCGTCCAGCTTTTCCCGCAGCAGATTGAACATCTCCGCAAGCTGGCCGATCTCATCGTCCGAGCGCACGTCGACCGAAACGCTGAAGTCCCCGCGGGACATCTTTTCGACCGATTCCGTTACGCTGTTGATCGGAACGGTGATGCTGCGCGCGAGGATAAAGCCGAGGCCTATCGTGACTATCAGCGCCAGAAGCGTGCCCTGGATAAATATCCTGCGGCTCTGGCTGAGGAAGGAATTGATGGAGCTGAGATCCGCCCTTACATAGACGACGCCCGTGGCGGTGCCGCTCTCCTTCGAAGCCACGCGGTAACAGAAGTTCTTGACGGCTATGTCCCCGGACTGCCCGTCGGATTCGCCGTCCTCGCCCGTAACGAGCGTCGAAACGATAAGGTCGGAGTCGAAGAGCTCCGACGCGTTCCGTCCGGAAAGATTGGTGTTTGTCGACGCGCAGACGGTAAGATCGCTGTCCACGACGGACAGCTCGCTGCCGAAGCTTCCGGTCCAGCCGGAATCCAGCACCTGCTGTATCCTGGAAGCGTTGTCCTTAAGCGAACCGTAATTGCCGAGAGAATCCAGCAGATTGCTTTCGCTGACCGTGTTTTTTATATTGTCCCGCAGCGACGCCAGCTGATAAACCTCTATGCGGTCCAGAAGGAAGACCGACACGAAGGTCATCGCGATGAAGACCAGCATGAAGTATATCAGCACTATACGCCATTGTACGCTGCTGTGCCGGGCTTTTGGCATCTACTGCCTCCTGAAGTAATATCCGATGCCTCTCTTGGTCATGATGTATCTGGGATCGCCGGGGTCGTCCTCGAGCTTTTCGCGGAGCCTCCTTACGGTGACGTCTACGGTGCGGATGTCGCCGTAATACTCGTAGCCCCAGACCTCTTCAAGAAGCTGCTCCCTGGAAAAGACCTTGTCCTCGCGCTCCGCGAGGTACCTGAGCAGCTCAAACTCGCGCAGGGTGAGCTCAAGCGGTTTGCCGTTCTTGCGCACCTCGTAGCGGTTCATATCTATCTGCAGGTTTCCGAAATCCTTTACGTCCGCCGGAAGCTCTGCCTGCTCCTTGGGGAATTCGCTTCTTCTTATATTGGCCTTGATCCTTGCTATGAGCTCTCTCATGCCGAAGGGCTTTGTAATATAGTCGTCGGCTCCGAGCTCAAGACCGAGTACCTTGTCTACCTCTTCTTCTTTTGCCGTCAGCATCAGGATGGGGATACTGCTTACTTCTCTGACCTTTTTGCAGACCTCGAAGCCGTCCATCAGCGGAAGCATGACATCCAGCAGGATAAGGTCGCAGTCGCCTGCAAGAGCCTTCTCAAGGCCGGCCTTTCCGTCGTATGCAGTTTCGGTCCTGTAACCCTCCTTGGTGAGGTTGAACTTGATGATGTCGGAGATCGACACTTCGTCCTCGATTATCAGGATCTTCTTCTGGGTGTTGTCGGTGCTCATTTTGCATCCTCCTTAACACTTTAGTATAGCATATTAAAAGGTTTTGGGGAATATTTAGCTTTTTTAAGCCCGCGCAGGCCGTATAAGACCGCCTGTTCTCCGCGTTTTTTCTGATACCCGGAAAAATTTATTTTTGTTTCGCTTTTTGGTCTATATTTTAGTCTATCCAAAACACATTGATATTTACACGTTTTCGACGATAATCCAATAAAATATTCGAACTATATTCTATTATGCGTTCTGTATTTACGTCTGTATTTGCGTGTGGTAAAGTACCTCTATCATTTTACAATATTCAAGAGGTGCAGTCATGGCAAATGTTGAAGTAATCGTTTTTATAGTTTATATCCTGTTTATGCTGCTGATTGGCATTTGGTTCTTCCTTAAGGGCGGGACCGGCGACAAGAGCTACTTCCTGGGCGACAGGCAGATGGGCGCGTGGGTAACGGCGCTCTCCGCAGGCGCTTCGGACATGAGCGCGTGGGTGCTCATGGGCCTGCCGGCATCCATCTACGCTCTGGGCATGGGCCAGATGTGGATAGCCGTAGGCCTTGCCATAGGTTATGCGCTCAGCTGGATCTTCGAGGCCGGACGCCTCAGAGCGTTCTCCATCGAATCCAACGACGCGATCACCATACCGCAGTACCTCACCAACCGCTTCCTCTCGAAGTCCAAGTCTCTGCAGATAATCTGCGCGGTGATATTCCTCTTTGCCTACACGATCTACGCGGCATCGAGCATCAAGGCCTGCGGGACTCTGTTCAACACAGTAACCGGAATGGACGCCACCGTCGCGATGTATCTGGCGGCTTCAATCATAATCCTCTATACATTCCTCGGCGGATTTACCGCAGTCTGCTGGACAGATTTCTTCCAGGGCATGCTGATGCTCGCGGCGCTGCTGATAGCTCCTATCTTCGCGTCCGCTCTCATCAATACCGGAGCAGTTGCCGTTGAAGCTCTCCCCGCAGGTTACATGAACGTGTTCACCAGCTGGCAGGACATCCTTTCCGGCTTCGGATGGGGCCTCGGGTACTTCGGAATGCCACACATAATAATCCGCTTTATGTCGCTCAAGTCCCAGAAGGAACTTAAGAAATCCGCAAAGATCGGTATTTCCTGGACAGTCCTCATTATAGCGTTTGCGGTAATCGCAGGCTGCGTTGGACGCAAGTTCCTGGGCTTTGACCAGAACATCGCGGACAACTCGCTGGTATTCATCTCTATGGTCCGCAAGATATTCCCCGCTCTCATCTCCGGCGTTCTGCTTTCCGCAGTCCTCGCCGCGGCGATGAGCACCGCGGACTCCCAGCTGCTCGCTGCGGCGTCCGCCTTCGCCAGCGACGTCTACAAGCCCGTCATCCGCCAGGACAAGACCTCCGAAAAGGAGATGACCTGGATAAGCCGCCTCGTAGTGCTCGCCATTTCCGTGGCCGCGCTGCTGATAGCCTCCAACCCCAACGCCGGCTCCATAATGAGCCTCGTATCCAACGCCTGGGGCGTGTTCGGAGCAGCCTTCGGCCCCGCTATCCTGCTGAGCCTCTTCTGGAAGCGCTTCACCTATAAGGGTGCTGTCGCCGGCATAGCGGTCGGCGCTCTGGTCGATATCCTCTGGCTGGCTTTCCTCTCCGGTACCGGAATCTACGAGATCATCCCCGGCTTCGTATGCGGCCTGCTCGCAGCCTACGTAGTCGCAAAGGCCGACAAAGCTCCCTCCGTCGAAGTCGAAGCCCTCTTCGACAGAGCCGTCGCAGCCTGCGAAGCCAAAGAGTAGATGCTGCTGATCGTGTTGTTGAATCGCAGCTCCTGCTGATAATTCTAAAACCTGCCTTCCTACAGGAAAGCAGGTTTTTCTTTTGCCATAACACGCTGCAACAAGAGGTGAAAACAGAACCTGTCATGTGACTTTTTAAAATCAGCTCGCAGTCACACTATAAACAAAGCCGGAATCAGTACAAAATAGTGTGACTTTTTGTTTTAGACGAGCAAATCACATTATTTATTTTAGGATTATTGATTAAATGCCGCTTTTGCGGCTTCAGATTTAATGTGACTGGTCCTTCTTTTTATGAATGTCACACTATATTTCAATCAAAGGCAGGCAACTTGTCATGTGACTATTCGACTACAGTTGATAGTCACACAACAATGCCCGGCTGTTAGAAAGTGCAGAGTCGCAGTGAGCAGAGCCGTTCCGGTATATAGCATAGCAACAACGAAAATAGATACAAATCAGGATGCAAAGGCTGTCACTTTTGCTTCCTTGAATCATTTCGACTGCCAGCCGAACAGCCGCCGCGGCACAGGGCGGAGGACCTGGCGTGTTGTGAGCCATGCGTTATGGACAGTGCTGCCGACTAAGCTAAAGAGAAGGCTTTCCTGATAATAATTAACCCCTGCGTTCTTTGTGAATGCAGGGGGTTTATTGGGCAGGAAATGCACTGTTACCAGATAAACGGGATCATGCGCCAACGGACGCGTTTTTTGTAGTCGGCGTAGCCTTCGAGGCCCTCTTCCAGGACCTTTTCCTCGTTTTTAATGCGGGCGGCGATTATCGGAAGATACAGCAGCATCAGCAGAAAGGAGATCAGTGAGCCGAGCACCAGCGGCATCGACAGGAAAAGCAGAATGGTGGTCATGTACATCGGGTGGCGGACGACGCCGTACAGCCCTGTGTCGACTACCTTCTGGCCTTCCTGGACCTCGATCGTGCGCGACAGATATTCGTTTTCCTTAAGGACCTCGGCGTAAAGCGCGTAGCCTGCAAGAAAGACCGCCGCGGCCGCGTAACTTACGGCTGCCGGCAGGACGATCCAGCCAAAGCGGAAATTGAGCCCGGCGATCACAAACACCGCAAGGAACAGCAGCCCGCTGAAAAGTATGACCAGCTTCTGCTCGTTCTGCTCTTCTTTGACGTTCAGCCTTTTGCGGAGCAGCTCAGGGGATTTTTTCATCATTATGAGCCCGGCGATGAACATCGGGACAAAGAGTATGCCTATAAGAAGCCACGCCTGCCAGTAGCCGAAGGTCCCGGCAGGAAGGAACAAAAGCAGGCCGGCCAGCAGCAGGCCGCTGAAGAATTTTACAAGCGCCTGCGAAAACAGTTTTTTATCCATAGCATCGCCTCCGATTCCAGTAATTATTCTTTATTATACCAAACCCGAAAAAGGTCGCCGCGGTTTATGCTATAATTTTTTAAACGGAGGGCGATCTTATGGCAAACGATCTTATACAGGATAAACTCTTTGCGCTGCAGGACAAAGACTACGGCGAATTCCAGAAGAAGCTGATACCTGACACGAAAACCGAGATAATAGGCGTGCGCACGCCGGCGCTCAGGGCTCTGGCAAAGGAGCTGAAAGGCACGCCGGAGGCTGACGCTTTTCTGGACGCCCTGCCGCACCGTTATTTTGACGAATACCAGCTGCACGCGTTTATCATTTCGCTGGACAAGGACTACAGCCGTTGTCTACAAAAAGTAGACGCATTGCTGCCTTACATCGATAACTGGGCTACCTGCGACCAGCTCTCGCCCAAGGTCTTCGCAAAGCACAAGGAAGAACTGCTGCCGGAGATCCGCCGATGGATGGCTGCGGACCCCGAAAAACGTACCTATACCGTCCGTTTCGGCATCGGCATGCTGATGCAGCACTTCCTGGATGACGCCTTCGATTCGCAATACCCGGAATGGGTCGCGGAGATCCGCAGCGAACAGTACTACATTAAAATGATGATCGCCTGGTACTTTGCCACGGCCCTCGCAAAGCAGTGGGACGCCTGTGTCCCGTACATAGAGCAGCGGCGCCTGGACCGCTGGACGCACAACAAAGCCATACAGAAATCCGTCGAAAGCTACAGGATAACTGCGGATCAGAAAACATATCTCAAAACACTAAAATACTGAAAAAGAAACGCCTCCGGCATATGCCGGAGGCGCTTTGTTAAAGTCTTAAACTACTCGTTTGTGTAGTTGTCGAAGTAACCCTGGATCCAGACGATCGGGGTGCCCTTGTCGCCGGAGCCGGAGGTCAGGTCGCAGAGGGATCCGAGCAGGTCGGTGAGGCGCCTCGGAGTGGTCCCTTCGGTGACCATCTGGCCCTTGAGGTTTGCGTCCTTGGTCTTGATACGGTTGGAGATCGCTTCCTTGAGCTCTTCGCCCTTGAGGTCCGCGAAATCGTTGTCCGCGAGGAACTTGAGCTTAAGCTCGTTCGGCTGGCCCTCGAGCCCTTCGGTGTAAGCCGGGGAAACTACGGGGTCCGCGAGCTCCCAAATCTTTCCGACAGGATCCTTGAACGCGCCGTCACCGTAGACCATAACTTCGATGTTCTTGCCGGTAGCAACATGGAGCTTGTCGGCGATACCCTTTACGATGGGCTCGCACTGGTGCGGGAAGAGCTTTACGGTGTCCTCGGTCGCCTTGTTGCTTCCGAGCAGTCCGTAATTTTCGTTGAAGCCGGATCCGTCGACGGATTCGGTCATAATGTCGTCCAGTCCGAGAACGATCTTAGCGCCGGCGGCCTTGAGCAGCCTCTTGGTGCGCGCCCTGGTGTGGATGTCGCAGCAGAGGACGCTGTCTGTGTACTGAAGCACCGCTCTGCAGTCGTTAGCGAGGATTATCTCAACATCGGCGCCTTCGCTGCGGACGATGTCCTTATAATACTCGATGTAATCGACGCCGGTAAATTCGTGCTTGCCGTATCCGAACATGCTGCGGTAGCCCTTTTCGGTGAGCACGTCGCTGTAGGGATTGACGTTCTGGGCGTCCATCTCGTCCTCGGTGATAAGGTGGTTTCCGACTTCGTCGGAGGGGTAGCTCAGCATGATATAGACCTTCTTTGCGCCCTTGGCGATGCCGCGCAGGCAGATCGCAAAGCGGTTGCGGCTGAGTATCGGGAAGATGACGCCGATCTCTCCGCCGGGGAATTTAGCCCTGATGTCCGCGGCGATCTGATCCGTGCTGGCGTAATTTCCCTGAGCGCGGGCCACTACGGACTCGGTAACGGCAACAACGTCGCGGTCGCGGAACTTGATGCCTTCGCTCTTCGCGGCGTCGAGAACGCTGTCGGTGACGATCTGAACTATGTCGTCGCCCTCACGGATTATCGGGCAGCGCACGCCCCTTGAAACTGTACCGATCAGTCTTTCTTTTTTGAACAATTTATTTTCCATGCTGAACCTCCTTGAACTGTCCGGAGAAGCCGTTTTTGCCTTGTTCCGAACAATTAATTATACTACAAATAGTTAAGCGGGTCTACAGGTTCTCCTTTGTATTGGACCTCAAAATGACAGTGCGGGCCGGTTACGTGGCCGGAGGTTCCGACCGTCGCTATGGTCTTGCCCTGGTAGACCTGTTCGCCTTCCTCCACAAGTATGGACGCGCAGTGCTCGTACAGCGTCTGGAACAGACCGCCGTGATCGATTATAAGGTAATTGCCGCGCGCGTTGTTGTATCCGACAAAAGTGACCGTTCCGCCGTCCGCCGCGTATATCTTTGTACCGTACGGAGCCGCGAGGTCAATGCCGTTGTGCATGCGTCCCCAGCGTGCGCCGAAACGCGAAGACAGCGTGTAATTGCTGACCGGGTAGATAAAGGTGCCTGTGCCCGCGCGCACCGGAAGTGCCTTGGTGCCCTGGTAGATGACCTCGTCGATAGGCTCGGCGATCATGGTCGTCGCAATGACCTGCCTCGTGGATTCCTGTCCGTTCTTGAGCACGACCTGCGCCTCGACCTTGTTGACGCCCTTGATGCCTTCGGAGATGACCTCCTGCTCGTCGAGATACATGCTGTTGTTCTTGACGTACTTGGTGCTGTAGTCGACGTCCTCCGTGTAGGTCTCCCTGGCGACCGTTGTGACGCTCACTATAGGCATGGTCTCGAGGTCCGCCTCTATGCTCTTGGAGCCGGTCTTGAGGTATCTCTTGGCGTCGGTCGCGTTCCAGATGTCGCCCAGCTGGGCGCTTACCTCCTGGATGCTTATCTCCTGGTCGATATCCACGGAATCGTATTCGATATTGGCCAGAGCCGGAGTGTAGTCATTTTCGATGGCCTTAAGTATGTTCTCCGCCATTTCTTCGTTTTCTATGATTACCCTCTGGACGCCGTCGACGTAGATCGCGTACGCGGTGACGTCGATGTCCTTCATGTAGGTAAGAGTGTTCAGTATGTCTTCGTTGCTTGACGCGACGTAATTTGCGCCGCGGACCATCTCGAAATCGATATCCCTTTCGATGTCCAGCGAAACGTTTGCGCCTGACGCCTCTGAAAGCTTGTCGCCGAGGGCTTCGATCGTCTTGTAGACGTCCTCCTTGTTCCGGACGACGCCGAGCAGCTTGCCGTGGTAATAGTACTCATAGAAGGTCATCGAGCTTATGATGACCGCAGCCACTGAAGCCGTCGCCAGCAGAGCCGCGAACACCTGGAACAGCAGGCCCTTCTTTGTGTCGAACCAGTAGCGGACGTCCCAGATGACGTCCCATATAAACAGCAGTACGCTTCCGAGGTAGTACCAGCAGGTTATCAGCAGGTCGCCGACGTAAAGCAGCGCGTCCCAGAAGTCGCGCGCAAATGTTGTGACGAAATCCCAGAGGGTGTTGAGCAGCTTGTTATAGCCGTTGAAGACCGGCGCGTAGCAGTCGCAGAGTATGTCCGAATACGCCCGGAAACGCTTCTCCTGCGGATAGACCGCGTGGTCGGAATAG
>JAFYFK010000274.1 GCA_017543805.1 Bacillota bacterium
ACAGTAGTCCCGAAGGGATACTATCCGCCGGACGGTGAAGTGCACATAAGTGTTGGCGATAATAAGGTTATTGCTGAGCTTATTAAAGATGGAACGAAAACAAAGGAATTTGAGGTAACCGGTACCGGAACGGAAGCAGAGCCTTATGTTGTTACGATAACTAACAGCACAGGAGCCGCATTGCCGTCCACCGGCGGTCACGGAACACTGCCTTATACGCTTTGTGGACTTCTGATGGTCCTTGGTTCCGCTTTGATGCTCGGTCTCAGAAGAAAGAGCAAGATCACAGTATAACGATAACGTATTTCCGTTCACCTTTAACAAAACCGCAGGGGATTATCGGTCCCCTGCGGTTTTGTTTGTAGCTGTTCCGGTTCCTAATAATAGTCAGCCTATGACCTTTGAAACAAGCTTGTCCAACGTTATTATTTCCAGTGCTTCAGCTGCGACAGATACATATCATACTGCGTACGGCGCTCGGCTTCGGAAGCATTGTTTGGATTCGGCATGTGGCTAATCAGGAAATCAAGCAGTCCGGCTTTTGAATCATACACGAAACGGCCGTCCACATAGCACCATTTGCAGTAGTCCTCATTAAAACTGTCGTCAGGCTCGCGGCTGATTAAATCATCCTCATTGAGCGGCATGCCGCAGCATTGGCAGATCAGCTGCCGCGGAGCTCCGAGCAGGGTATTGATCGAGACGTTGAATTCCCTGGACAAAAGCTTCAGGGTCTCGGTATTCGGCTGGGTCTCGCCTGTCTCCCAGCGGCTTACTGCCTGGCGGGTCACCATCAGGCGTTCCGCCAGCTGCTCCTGCGTCAAGCCATTCTTTTCTCTTAAATTCTTCAGTGTATCTTTTATTTCCATAGTGGTTCTCCTCGCTCATCGTGCGGTATCACATCCGCTTCTCTGTTTTATTATAGTAATAAACTCTCATAAAGAAAAGCAACCTGCTGTTGCAGGCTGCTTGCTTAGGGCTTGTTTCTGTTCTGGCTTTATCCCATTACGACGCGCACATCTACGGTGCTACCGGGCGCGGCAGGCGGTATCACCGGATCGGTATGGAGCGCTCCGTCCACATAGAGCTCCCTGACGCCCTTTTGTACACCGTCCGGATTTTCAACGCGGATGTGGTATTCGGCGCCGCGGAACTGCCGGGTCACGACATAGCCCTTCCACGAGGAAGGAATGCACGGGTCGATCGTCAGGCCGTACAGCGTGGGCTTTACGCCCAAGATGTTCTGGCTGATGCTGACGAAGCTCCAGGCAGCGGTTCCGGTGAGCCAGCTGTTTTTTGCCTCGCCGAATGTCGGCGCGTCGCAGCCGGCGACCATCTGGCTGTAGCAGTATGGTTCGGTGCGGTGAATGTCGCTTATACCTTCGATATAGGAAGGCGCGGTGCGGCGGTAGACCTCAAAGGCCCGGTCTCCGTGACCGAGTTCCGTCTCCGCGCAGGTGATCCACGGATTGTTGTGGCAGAAGATGCCTGCATTTTCCTTATATCCCGGGGGATAGCTCGTGATCTCACCGAGCTCCGTGTGGTAGCGTGTATAGGCAGGCTGCAGCAGCACGATTCCGTACTTTGTGTCGAGGCGCTTTTTTACACTTGCAAGAGCTTTGGCAGCTTCACCGCTATCTTTGCCGATGCCGGCCATGACGCACATGCCCTGGGGCTCGATAAAGATCTGTCCTTCCTCGCACTCCTTTCCGCCGACCACATGGCCGAAGGCGTCGTAGGCGCGGCGGAACCACTCGCCGTCCCAGCCCGCGTCCAGAGTGACGG
>JAFYFK010000275.1 GCA_017543805.1 Bacillota bacterium
ATGCTTCCGTCCGATATTATGACCGTGTCGTCACCGCTCGCGGCGAACTCCGGGTTTGCGCGCATCTCGGTGCGGCCGAACTGCGAAAGGTCCGGCGCGTTACCCTTCGGGTATCTTATGGCGCACGGGCCGTTCACCTTCATCGCGAAATCGAGCATCTCCCTGAGCTCCTGCGCGTCCTTCGGCGAAAGCACAGTCATATTGGGCATGGAGGACAGATAGGAAATATCGAAGGTTCCCTGATGAGTCTCCCCGTCCGCGCCGCTTACTCCCGCGTGGTCAACGGCGAATATTACAGGCAGGTTCTGCAGGCAGACATCCATGACGATCTCGTCGTATGCCCTCTGAAGGAATGTGGAATATATGACCGTTACAGGCCTTCTGCCGCCGAGGGCAAGCCCCGCGGACATCGAGACCGCGTGCTGTTCGGCAATGCCGACGTCGAAAACCCTGTCGGGGAATTTCTCGCGCATGGGCGCAAGGCCTGTTGCGTCGCCCATGGCGGCTGTGACAGCGACGATCCTGTCGTCCTTCTCAGCGAGTTTAAGAAGCTCGTCGCCGAAAAAGTACGCCCAGCTTGATGTGTTTACGACCGGCAGAGGTGTGGCTGTGCCCGGATTGAAAGGAGCTGTGCTGTGGAACTTGACCGGATTCTTTTCGGCGCTCAGGAAGCCTTTACCCTTCTTTGTTATGACATGTACAAGCACCGGCCTTTTCATGTCTTTTACGCTGCTGAAAGCCTCTACCAGGTCTTCGCAGCTGTGTCCGTCGACCGGCCCATAGTATTTAAAACCGAGTTCCTCAAAAACCGTTCCCTGGATAAGCGGATACTTTACGATGTCTCTCAGCGTGCGCATAGCGTTGTAGACGCCGGGGACCTTGTCGACAGTATTCTTGAAGTTGTTCTTGAAGTTGATGTATTTGCTCGAAAAACGAAGCTTCTCGAGATGCTGTCCCAATCCTCCGACATGCTTTGATATGGACATCTCGTTGTCGTTAAGTATGACGATAAGAGGAGTTCCGGAGGATCCGGCGTCGGAAAGCGCCTCATAAGCCACGCCGCCGGAAAGCGCGCCGTCGCCTATGACAGCTATGCAGCGGTAGTCATCACCGGCAAGGTCTCTTGCCCTTGCCATGCCTAAAGCAGCGGACACGGATGTGCTTGCGTGACCGGAATCATAGGTGTCGTAAACGCTCTCGCCGCGCTTGGGGAAGCCGCTTATTCCGTCGAGCTTGCGCAGAGTGTCCATCTGTCCGAGCCTTCCGGTGATCATCTTGTGCACGTAAGTCTGGTGTCCGACATCCCAGACGATCTTGTCCTTCGGAGTGTCAAAAACCTTGTGCAGCGCAAGCGTAAGCTCGACCGCGCCGAGGTTTGAAGCCAGGTGGCCGCCGTTTTTCGATACTGTATCTATGACAGCTTCGCGGATCTCAGCCGCCTCTATGTCGAGGCGCTTGGGATTCATTCTCTTTATGTCCCTTATGGGGTCATCGGAACGCAGTATGCTCATCTTGTTTTACCGAACCATTTTCTGAAGATATTCAACCAGATCTGACAGAACTTCTTCTTTGGGGAGTTCTCTCAGTATTCCGCGGGCTTTCTCAAGGAGTTCGTCCGCTTTCTTCTGTGACTGTTCCAGGCCGTAGAGAGCCGGATATGTCGACTTTTCGTTTTCGGCGTCGCCGCCGGTCTTTTTCCCTCGTTTGTCAGGATCGCCTATAACGTCCTGAATGTCGTCTATTATCTGAAACGCCAGGCCTACGCAGTCGCCGTATTCTGACAGTTTCCCGATAAGCGCTCCGTCCGCCCCGCCTATGTGAGCGCCGGCAAGAACGCAGGCCTTTATAAACGCCGCGGTCTTGTTTCTGTGAATGAAGTCCAGCTTTTCAGGGCTGCAGAGGCAGTGCTCCGAACCTATATCGGCGATCTGACCCGCAACCATGCCTCTAACGCCTGTTCCGGCCGCAAGATCGTACGCGGCTTTCGCTTTATTTGCGAGCATCTGAGGATCAGCCGCGCAGGAAGCCATGTCTTCGGCAATGACTTCCCATGCCGCGGAGAGCAGTCCGTCTCCGGCCAGTATCGCGACGTCTTCCCCGAATTTTTTGTGGTTTGTCGGCAGGCCGCGCCGGAAATCGTCATTGTCCATTGCCGGAAGGTCATCGTGTATCAGGGAATACGTCTGAATGAATTCAGCAGCTGCCGAAAACTTCAGAGCGTCTTCGATCCTTCCTCCTGACATACGGCAGCAGGCAAGGATAAGCACAGGGCGTATCCTTTTTCCGCCGGCGGTAAGGCTGTATTCCATTGCCCTTCCCAGCACCTCAGCGTCAGCTTCGACCTTCGGAAGGTTGGATACGAGATTTGCTTCGACGATATCGTAAAGCTGCGTAAATGCAGGGCTTATCATTATATGTTCTCCATATCTTCCACAGTGCCGGTCTCCGGACGGTAGATCTCTATCTTCTGCCGTGCGTTCTTTAAATACTCTGAGCAGAAGTTATAATACGTAATACTTTTATTGTAAACTTCGAGGCTCTCATCAAGAGAAAGCTCTCCGGAGCGCAGTTTTTCGGCGCACTCCTCAAGCTTTCCCAGGTTTTCCTCAAATTCTTTTGTCTGTTTTTTATCAGCCATTAGAAACCTCCGTGCTGATAACGCTGCACTCCGCGGAACCGTCGCGGAACTTCAGTTTTATCAGGTCGCCGGGCGCAATGTCCGAGACCGCAGACAGCCATCGGCCGTCTTTTCCGGCTATGATATAGCCTTTTTCGAGGACCAGCTCCGGATTCCCGGCGTCAATGTCCAGCTTCAGAACGCTTAGCCTGTGCTCGTATTCGGCGAAGATCCTTTCGATCGACGCGTTTATGTCCCTTTTCAGGTTATCCGTTCTGAGCTGCGCGTTCTGCAGCCTGTCGGATATATAGGCGAACATCCTTTCAGGAGAATGCCTGGCAACAGTGTCTTCCAGGACATCCATGTGCGGAACGGCAAGTTCCGCCGCCGCGGTAGGCGTCGCGGCTCTCACGTCAGCCGCCATGTCGCTTATCACGACGTCTTTTTCATGACCGACGGCTGAGATCACCGGGATCTTCGAGTTGTATACCGCTCTTGCGACAGCCTCCTCGTTAAAGGTCCACAGATCTTCCGCCGAACCCCCGCCGCGTCCTACTATTATCAGGTCGAGATCGGGAAAGTTTTCGTTCAGTGTATATATAGCGTCAGCCACGGATCCGGCGGAACCGGGCCCCTGCACAAGGCACGGGCAGACTATGATGTCTACAAGCCTGCTGCGCCTCCTTGCTGTCGTTATTATATCCCTTACGGCCGCTCCCGTCGGAGACGTCACAACGCCGATTTTAGAAGGAAAAGAAGGCAGCTGACGTTTGTGTCCGGGGTCGAACAGCCCTTCGCTCTCAAGGCGGTTTTTAAGCCTCTCAAAGGCAATGGCAAGTTCGCCTTCACCCTCGACTTCTATATCCCTGATGTTGAGCGAGTAATAACCTCCGCGCTCGTATACCGAAACGTAGCCGTGGGCGCAGATCTGCATGCCTTCGGAAATATCGTAGCGCAGGCTCCTTACCCTGTCGGACGGCAGGAAGCATCTTACCGCGCTGCCCGCGTCCTTAAGAGCAAAATACCAGTGACCGCTGCTGTGCCTTGTCAGATTGGATATCTCGCCTGTAACAGACACGTTCATGAGGATCGGGTCTGTGCCGAGGATCCTTTTTATGTAACTGTTTAACTGTGATACCGATACAGGCTTTAATCCCACAGCTTTTTACCCTTGAGCGCCGCGACTCCCACAGCGTTGTCGCTGCAGAGCTCGGGCTTTCCGAATATGAATCCGTAAGGCTCGCAGTATTTTCTGAGGAATCTGCTGCTGGCGATGCCTCCGGTGAC
>JAFYFK010000276.1 GCA_017543805.1 Bacillota bacterium
GTCCCCTGAGGAGCGAGAGCGACCCGAGGTGACACGTTTGTCTGATGTGAAACAGTTACTATGGGACTTAAAGAAGTACAGGAAGAATTCGCCCGCAAGGGGATAACGAACGAAATACTTACAATGGACGAGAGCACCGCGACGGTCGAGCTGGCCGCCGCGGCGCTTGGCACCGAACCCGGCGAGATCGCCAAAAGCATGGCCTTTAAACTGAAGGACGACAGCGTTATAATCGTCGTCTTTATGGGCACGGCCAGGATCGACAACCGAAAGTTCAAGGACCGTTTCCACTGCAAGGCTACGATGCTTACGGCGGAGGAGACTCCGGCGCTTACGGGTCATCCCGTTGGCGGGGTATGCCCCTTTGGGCTTCCTGAAAACGTCACAGTTTATCTCGACGAGTCCCTCAAAAAATACGAAGCGGTCTATCCTGCCGCGGGCAACCGCCATAACGCGGTGCGCTTCACCATCCCGGAACTCGAAGCCGCGACCGGCGCCGAATGGGTGGATGTGGGCAAGATACCTGAAGAAGCCTGAATTTCATAGTATAGAAAAACTTCACAGAGAAGACCTGTGAAGTTTTTTATTTGCATAAGGTTCTGTACAGTAATAAAATAATTATATAATCCGCAGCTTTATAAATACAGGAGATGAGAAAATGGCAGTATTGAGCGGTCTTAAACCCGAAAAGGTATTTGAGTATTTTGAGCTACTGAATTCCGTACCGAGAGGATCCGGAAACACAAAGCAGGTAAGCGATCTGTGCGTAAACTTCGCTAAAGAGCGCGGGCTTGAGTATTACCAGGACGAATTCAACAACGTGATCATCATAAAAGAGGCTTCCGCCGGATATGAGGACGCCGAACCGGTCATCATCCAGGGGCATCTCGACATGGTCTGCGCCAAAGACCCGGAAAACCCCGTGGATATGTCCGTCACGCCGGTAAAAATGGCTGTTGACGGAGACTGGATCTTCGCTATAGGGACGTCCCTCGGAGCTGACGACGGTGTGGCGGTCGCGATCGCCATGGCGCTGCTTGACGACCCCGAGCTGCAGCATCCTCGCATCGAGGCGGTCTTCACCACGGACGAGGAGACCGGAATGGACGGCGCGGCGGGGCTTGACATGAGCCCGCTGAAGGGACGCAGACTGCTGAATCTCGATTCTGACGAAGAAGGCACCATAACTGCGGGCTGCGCCGGCGGCGCGAGGGTCGACTTCTCTAAATACTACGAAAACGAGCCTCTGGAAGGCAAATATACCTTCTACAGAGCCGAAGTTTCCGGATTGCTCGGCGGGCACTCCGGCGCGGAGATCGACAAGGGCAGGGGAAATTCCAACAAGATAATGGCGACGTTCCTAAGGACTGCGCTCGAGACCGCGGGTATGCGGCTCATATCGATCGACGGCGGGACCTTCGACAATGTCATAGCGAATAAGACCACCGCCATAGCTGCGGTAAAATGGGGCAAGGAGAACCTCTTCGAGAATACCGCGATATACTGCGGGCGCGCCTTGAAGGAGGACTTCATAAAGACCGACCGGGATGTGTGCCTCAAGGTTTCCCGCATTCTGGACGCGAAGTACGGCGCCGCGATGAATCCCGCGGATGCCGAGAAGCTTCTTACAGCGATGGATGACATCCCGCAGGGTGTTCAGAAGATGAGCGCCGACCTGCCCGGGCTGGTGCAGACCTCGCTCAATTTCGGCACTGTCAGGACCGAAGAGGATCGCGTAAAATTCAGCTTTTCCGTACGTTCCTCCGTCGGTAAGGAAAAGAACGATCTCATCAACCTTCTCCGCGAGATCGGTGAGGACAACGACTGTGAGGTAAGCCTGCGCAGCCCGTATCCGGAATGGGAGTTTAAGAAGGTCTCTGCGTTCAGAGATATGGTCAGGGACGTTTGCGCGGAAGTCCTCGGAAAGGAGATCGTCGTAACTGCGACCCACGGAGGACTCGAATGCGGCCTGTTCAGCGGCAAGCTGGAAGGGCTGGACTGCGTATCCATCGGTCCGAATATGTACGACATACATTCGCCGCGCGAGCGTGTCAGCATCTCCTCGGTGGCAAAACTTTACGGGATCGTTAAAGAGATCCTCGCAAGGAGCAGATAGAAAAAGCGCGCCGGAAACGGCGCGCTTGATTTAAAAGCACTCAGGCTATTTTAAGAACATTTTGATCATGGAAAGCTTTTTCTCAGTGTACGGATGGTAACGCATGTCAAGATCCGGGGAAAAAGCTTTTTTTACTATGCTGCGGTGGTGGGAAAACGTGTCGAAGCTGGCTTTGCCGTGGTAGCGCCCCATTCCGCTCGCGCCGACGCCGCCGAAGGGCAGGTCGTCCGAAGCCAGGTGGATTATTGTGTCGTTTATGCAGCCTCCTCCGAAGGAGCAGCTGTTAAGGATCTTACGCTCGGTTTCCGCTGATTTTGTAAACAGATACAGCGCCAGCGGCTTTGGCCTGTCGAGGATAAGGTCTATCGCGGAATCCAGGGATCCGTAGCCGATCATCGGAAGGACAGGCCCGAAAATCTCCTCTGTCATGAGCTTTGAATTGAGCGAAGGTTCATCTACCAGGGAAGGCTCTATAAAACGCTTTAAATCGTCTGTTTTGCCGCCCAGAACGACATTCTGTCCTTCGAGTAGACTCTTGATGCGCCTGTAATGGCGCTCGTTTATTATGACGGGCATGTCGGAAAAGTCTCCGGTCGGGAAAAATTCCTCAACGGCCTTTTTAAACGCCATAATGAAATCCTTTTTAATATCTTTCTGGATCAGCAGATAGTCAGGTTCCACGCAGGTCTGCCCGGCGTTTAATATCTTTCCGAACGCCACGCGCCTTGCGGCGACGGTGATGTCCGCTGTCTCGTCGATAATGACCGGACTTTTCCCGCCGAGTTCGAGCGTTACCGGCACCAGATTCTCCGCGGCTGCCTTGAGGACGCTGCGGCCTCCTTCAGCGTTTCCCGTAAAGAATATATGGTCGAAGGGCTCGTGCAGCAGGAATTCCGTATCCGTGCGGCTGCCTTCGACTGCCGCCACGTATTCCGGCGGAAAGCACATGCTGATTATGCGGTTTATCACCGCGGCTGTCTCGTGCGCCTGCGACGACGGCTTTACAACAACGCAGTTTCCGGCGGCCAGTGCTCCGGCCAGCGGAAGCAGGCAGAGCTGAAGCGGATAGTTCCAAGGAGAAACGATATATACAACGCCAAGCGGCTCAGGAGATATAAAGCTTTTAGACCTGAACTGCGCAAGGGGGGTGGGGACGGTCTTGTCCTTCATCCAGGACGCGAGGTGTTTTTCCAAACAGCCGATCTCGCTGTAGATCATCCCTGTCTCGCACATATAAGTCTCGAAGGGCGATTTATTGAAATCAGCCATAAGCGCGCTGTTTACGGCGTCCTCGCATTCCTGTATGGCTGCCTTGAGCTTTCTGAGGGCGTCCAGCCGGAATTCGAGCGTGCGTGTGGCTCCGCTGCGGAAATAGTCCTTCTGCCTGCTTACAATATTCTGAGCGTCGATAGCTTTCATTTTTCGCCTCCGGGAAGATAATCTGTCTATAATAATTATATCTTCATGACATGCGGATTAACAGGTCTTTTTATATGGCAAACAGACGCAAAAGAATGTATAATTTGCAAAAAGTGAAATACTTTGGCGGTCAGAAATTTTGAAATAACACGGAGAATAAATATGGCAAAAAGAAGCACTGAAGAATACGCCGCGCGTCTGCGGCAGATGATAATGATCGAGACTGTGTCCGATCCGAAATGCGGAAGTCCGAGGGAAAACATCGAAAGCTTCAGAAAGCTGATGTGGGAGCTCTTTCCAAACCTCAGAAAGGCCTGCGAACTGTTTGAATTTGAAGATTATCTCGTATTAAAATGGCCCGGGAGCGACAGCTCACAGCTTCCGGTGCTCTTCATGAACCATCACGACGTCGTACCGGCGCCTTCCGATGGCTGGACCCACGCGCCGTTTTCCGGAGACATAGCCGAAGGCAGGATCTGGGGCAGGGGAACGCTGGACGACAAGGGCGGCCTCTGGGCCATGCTCGAGGCTGCTGACGAGCTTGCGGCGGAAGGATTTGTGCCGGCGCGCGACATCTGGTTCGAGACCAGCAGCACAGAGGAGACCGACGGACGCGGAGCGGACGCCGCGTCAAAGTGGTTTAAGGAAAAGGGCATACGCTTTGAAATGATATTCGACGAGGGCGGGGATATAGTCCATGAACCCATCGACGGGGCAAACGGAACCTTCGCCATGATAGGCGTGGGCGAAAAATGCACGGTCGACCTTAAGTTCACAGCCCGTTCCGACGGGGGACACGGTTCGACGCCCGGCAAAAACACGCCTCTTGTAAGGCTCGGAAAGTTTATGGCCTATGTTGACAGCCACAGGGTGTTCGACGTCGAGATGTCGCCGACCATAACAGAGATGTTTATGCGCATGGCCCCTTATATGGGCGGCGCGGGAAAGCTTACCGCAAAGGCGGACAAGCTTAAAAAGCCTCTCGAACTGCTCCTTCCGGTGCTCGGGCCTGCGGCAAAGGCGCTTCTTTCGACTACCATAGCCTTTACGATGTGCGGCGGCGGTGACGCGATAAACTCGATCCCGCGCGAGGTCTGGGTCACGGGTAATATGCGCTGCTCGCACCATCAGGGAGTGGATTCGTCGGTAAAGAAGATTACAAAGCTCGCCAAAAAGTTCGGCATTGAGACGGAGATACTCGACGGCGGGCTGGAATCCGGGCTCGCGGATTACAGCGGCAGGGCCTTCAGGCTGGTCGAGGAGGCTGTAACGGCTTCTGTTCCCGGCGTTGACGCCTGCATGCCGTACATAATGACCGGCGCTTCCGACTCCAGGTTCTTCGACCGCGTCTGCGGCCAGATAATAAGGTTCCTGCCGTTCACTATAAGCAGGGAACAGATGGATTCCATCCACGGCGTGAACGAGTGCCTTGACCTTTCGACTCTCCAGCCGGCTGTTTCATATTACAGATATATGATGCAGCACGTGTAAACTATCAAGATGAAAAACACTGACGGTAAAAACAAAGGCTTAAATATCAGCGCGAGATCGTTTATCGCGGCGATAGCGGTCATCTTCGTGCTGATGGTGGCGACATATATACTGACGATGGTCATCCCCGGCGGGGAATACGCGAGGACGGTCGACGCGGGCGGGCATACCGTGATAGATACCTCCGCGGGCTTCCGCTATGTTGACGGCGGGCTGCCGTTCTGGAAATGGCTGCTCGCGCCGCTGCTTGTGCTCGGCGCCGAGGGCTCAGGGACCCTGATAGCAGTCCTGGTCTTTCTGATCGTCATCGGCGGAGTGTTCAATTCGCTGTACGCCGGCGGACTTATGAATTACATGCTTGACCGCATCGTGGACCGTTTCGGGCGCGTCCGTTACAAACTTATGGCCGCGCTGATCTTTTTCTTTATGGCTATGGGTTCGCTCATAGGCTCGTTCGAAGAGGTCATCCCCATGGCCCCGATCGTCGTCGCGCTTTCCGTGGCTCTGGGCTGGGACGCCGTAACGGGAGTTGCCATGTCTCTTCATGCGGTGGGCTGCGGCTTCGCGGCAGGCATTGCCAATCCATTTACGATAGGCGTCGCGCAGGGGCTCGCCGGGATCCCGGTGTTCAGCGGGATGTGGCTGCGGGTCCTGTCGTTCTGTCTGATCTATCCGCTAATTCTGTGGTTTGTGAGAAGGCACGCGCTTAAGGCCGA
>JAFYFK010000277.1 GCA_017543805.1 Bacillota bacterium
GGTTCGAGTCCCGCCATCCCAGCCAGATACGCCCCAGTAGCTCAGCAGGTAGAGCACCGCCCTTTTAAGGCGGGTGTCCGGGGTTCGAGTCCCCGCTGGAGCACCATAAGATGAAACAGCAGATTGATACAATTGCTCAATCTGCTGTTTCGTTTTTTATGCCCGGAAACTGAGCCACAGCGACCCGATGAAACTGAATTATTCTTCAGCGCAGCTGCACATACAAAGGGTTCGGCGATTCATCCTGCAAAATGCCCCGTAGATAGGCAGTCTCAAAGCTTTCGCCTGCTACGGAGACCCAGAAATCCAGTTCGGTTAACAGACGATCACGCTCCGACATCGTCCCGGTGAAATAGGCAAGGTTTGTGTCCGCAAAGCAGCGAGCCATGCGCTCCGAAGCACCGTCAGGCAGTTCAACCTCTGCGAGGCCATCAGCGATCTGGCGATAGTAGATCTGATAAAAGCTCTCAGCCGCGTATGTATCAAAGCTCAACAGCTGCTCCTCCGTACGTCCGTGCAGCCGTGCCCATGCGGATACGTCCACACTGCGTGCCTCATAAGTCAGACCAGCGCCGTCCCAGACGAGCAGCCCATATCGGCATGGAACAAGCGAGAGCGGAGAAGTCAGGATCTCCGGAACAGGGCCGTCCAGAGCATGCTGGATATGTACGTGTCCGCACAGATTCGCCAAGACTCCGTATTGTGCCAGAAGTTCCATGACCGCATCGGCATTACTGATCTGATAGCCGAATACGAACATGCTGTTGTGGATCAGAAGATTTTGATGGCTGAAGCAAATCACCTGCGCTCCGGCTTCGTTTGCTTCGCGCAGTTCACTTTCAAGCCAGTCGAGGCTCTCTGACGGAAAGAAGTTGACGACTACGGAATTCGTGTCGAGCAGGAGCAGACGCAGCCCCTCTGCGGCCTCCCAGACATAGCTGCCGCTGAGCGTGTCGACACTGCTGGCCTGCTGCGGTCCGAAAGCAGCGTACAGCTTCCGAAAATCGTCCGCGCTCGCATTCGGCACAGGCTCGTAGCTGTCACCTGAATAGCGATAGGTTCCGGAGCGCCGTACGTCATGGTTGCCTGGAATGACCAGAACGGGTATGCCTGCCTCCTGCAGGCGGCCAAGCTTTTCTGCAAGGTCTGCAAGGCTCTGTGCTTCCCCGTTGAAGCTCAGGTCCCCGGTCAGAACGACAGCATCCGGACGCTCTGAAATCATCTGCTCAACAAAAGCCTCCGTGATGGCCTCAATATCCAGCATCAGCTTACCGTCACCGTGCTCAACGATACGACGAAACAGAGGACCGTTATCGGTCAACGCTTGTGATAGATAATGCAGATCCGATGCGACAACAATGCGCACGCACTCTTGCGCGGATGCAGGAGCAGGGTCTGATTTACTCTCCGGTGCGGCGCAGGCGCAAAGCATCAGCATGGCCAAACACAGGCCTAGACCAAATCGAACATATTTCATGAAATTCCTTTATTATTAGTTCAAATATGTTTGTTTTTTTCTAATCTTTATCCATAGAGTCTGCCAGTTCCGAGAGCGTCTCCCCAGTGATGCGGTAAACCGTCCACTCATCCATCGGTATCGCGCCAATGGACCTGTAAAATCCGATGCTCGCCATATTCCAGTCAAGGCAAGACCACTCGAGGCGGCCGCAGCCGCGCTCCACAGCGATGCGGGCAAGTATACTCATCAGGCCACGGCCATAACCCCGCCCACGATATTCCGGCAGAACAAACAAGTCCTCCAGATAGATTCCCGCCCGTCCGAGAAACGTGGAAAAATTATGGAAAAACAGTGCAAAGCCCGTTTCTTTTCCTTCTTCCAAAGCGAAGATCACCTCCGCTTTTTTCTTCTCAAAGATCCATTCCCGCAGCAGATTTCCGGTAGCGACAACCTCCCCGGACATTTTCTCATATTCCGCAAGCCTGCGGATAAAGAAAAGTATGAGATCGATATCCTCTTTTTCAGCAAAGCGCCAGTTAATCATACGCTGTAAACCTGAGTACCGCCCAGATAGCAGGCCAGCACGGCAATATTATGCAACTCGCGGGGCTCCGTATCGAAGGGATTTGCATCCAGAACGACAAAGTCCGCCATATAGCCGGGGGCAATACGTCCTTTAATATTCTCCTCAAAGCTGGCTTCCGCGCTTTTTACGGTGAAGCTGTCCAGCGCTTCGCGAACTGTAAAGGCATCCTGAGGCAGATACGGCCAAAGTAACGGAACTGGAAGAATCCGGACCGGACGGTAAAGTACAAGCCGGTCACCACCATCAGGGCGATCAGGGGAAGACCCCAGAGGACCCCGTCAAGCCAGTTTAAAAAGTCGATCATGTTTTTGCACTCCTTTTTCGTATTATGAATCTGTGCAACAGCTGATCCCACCGGCCGGATAAAACAAAAACAGCGGTCCGGAAACCACTGCCTCAAACTCCGATGAGTCAATAGCCCCTCTGCATCCCTGCAGGAGTATGCAGCCTTTTAGCCTGCATCCCAACTCCGGGCGTTCCGTACACAATACCCGTGTTTCGGCGGGACTTCCTTTCACCTAACCGTACGAACGACTGTACTGTCTCCGATCCGGATACTCTTAAGGCCCGCGCCTCTATTGCCTTTGATCCAATTTGGCGACATTATAATCGGAAGGAAAAGATAAGTCAATATGTGATCCGTAATTTGGAAATAACGGCAAATAGTTTTATTCACATGTTGATTATTTTATGAATAATTACTCAAAAAGAGTATTTTCAGGAGCGGCATACGGGACGCAAGGCGCTTTTTTGTTTTACACAGACAGACCGTTGTGTTAAAATTTAAATATACGAAACCAACCGCAACCCGAGAGTTTCATTATATAAATCATACTGAAAGGAAGTTACTGCCATGGCAAGCATTTCAACATCGCATCTGAGAACCGAAACTCACAACATTCCGCTGCGGATTGCCAGAGGGCATTTTGCTGCCAGAAGCTGTCATGTGAACTATTATATCGACATGACGTATACCAAACACCGCCTGTCGGAAGCAAGAGATGCCGCTAAGGAGCTTGTCAAAAAGCTTGATAAATCCGTTCCAATTGACTCCATACTGTGCCTGGAAGGGACAGAAGTCCTGGGTACCTGCCTTGCTGAGGAACTGATCGAGGCAGGTATAAGGATCACTAATGAGCACGGAACAATTTATGTTGTCACACCGGAACAGACCTCCGGAAACCAGACGATATTCCGCAGCAACAACGCCCATCTTATACGCAACAGGCACGTTCTGATCCTTGCGGCAACTGTTGCGACCGGCGCAATGGTGCTTGACGCAGTCAATGCCGTAAAATACTATGGCGGGATTCCGGAAAGGATCTGCGCAATTTTCTCCGCCGGAAAAAGATGTGCCGACATTCCGATCACCACTATTTTCAGTTCAGACATTCTTGAAGACTTTATGAGTGCCCCTCCGACTGACTGCCCGCTCTGCAAGGAA
>JAFYFK010000278.1 GCA_017543805.1 Bacillota bacterium
GTCGTAATGATCAGCAACAGCGTTTCCATCGTCGATCCGAAGTTCGTCGCCCTGTTCCTGACTATGTTCTGCTGCATAATCCTCGGCATGGGCGTTCCGACCACGGCAAATTACTGCATCATGGCTTCGACCACCGCGCCGATACTCATCACTATGGGCATCAATCCGGTCGCGGCGCATTTCTTCGTATTCTACTTCGGGATCGTGGCGGACATTACCCCGCCGGTAGCGCTGGCAGCCTACGCAGGTTCCGCCATAGCAAAGAGCGACCCGATGAAGACCGGCTTCAACGCGACAAAACTGGCTATAGGGGCATTTATCGTCCCGTACGTGTTCGCAATGCATCCGGCCATGATGTTTATCGACACGACAGCTTTAGAGGTCATACGGATCGTTTTAACGTCTCTGCTGGGCATATTCGGAGTGGCGGCAGCCCTCAACGGACATGTATTCCGGGATATCCACCCCGCTGTCCGCGTCGCGTTCGCCCTTGGCGGCCTGATGATGATAGACACCGGAACCCTTACAGACATCATCGGGATCGTTCTTATAGCGGCTTGCCTGTGCTGGCAGTACTTCGGAAAGAAGAAAGCCGCGGCTTAAACTATTCAAAGCATTCAAAAAGGCGTCTCAGTGAGACGCCTTTTTATTATGTCTGCTGATCACCAGTTCGGATCCTCTTCCGGTTCGCTGCCCGGCGGGACATAGCCCGGGGCGCCCTCAGGGATCTGCGAATCGTCGATATCGGGATCCGTCAGCGGTCCGGTATTGACGTCAGGATCGGTCGTCGGGATCGTCGGATCAACTGGGACTGTCGGATTCGTAGTCGTGTTGTTATAGGGCACGAACCTCGGCTCGCCCGTGATCGGATCCGTGGTCCAGTAACCGTTCTGATCGTTGTATTCTATGAACTTCGGAAGCCCGGTCGCCGGGTCGGTCGTCCAGTAACCGTTCTCGTTGTCGGTGTAGAGAGATCCGGTGTTGCTCGGATTGTCGATGGCTGTGCCGTCGTAGATCGGGGATATCGGATACGATCCGGGAGTCGGGTTGTGAAGCGGGCAGTAATATTCCGGAGCGTCGTATTTGGCGTCGGGCTCGGAATCCCTGCTGAGGCCGGTGAAGTGGTTCTCGACCACATAGCGCTCCCAGGATGTTCCGCCGGGGCGCACTATTCCGACCTTCTCGACTATGCCCGGGCAGTACGGGGTGGCCAGATATCCGCTCTCCGCGCAGACGCGGACAGTCTTGTGCGAATCGTCCGTTTCGCCAGGAACGGTGCCCTTTATGAATTTTTCAGAAATGCCGGAGCTTCCGCGCGGGTCGAGCGAGGAGAGGCTTCCGAGCGCTTTGCCGGAATATCTGTCCACGGTAGCAGTTACAAATTCCCCGCGCATCTCGAATTCCCCGCGCTCATCGAGGTCGTCGACGCGGTCCATGACCGCCTTCCAGAGCTTGACCGCGGCGTCGGAACCCTTGTTGAGGGAAATATTGACGTCGTTGCCTATCCAGGTGGTCGCTGCGTACTTCGGAGTAAGTCCGCAGAACCAGATATCATAGCGGTCGGACGTTGTTCCGGTCTTTCCGGCGGAGGGCTGGTTGGAAAGCTTGGCTCCGCTGGCAAGTCCGTGTGTAACGGTGGTCCTGAGGATATCGGTCATCAGGGACGCGACGTCCTCGTCGAGGACTTCGGTGGTATGCGGAACCTTGCGCAGCACCACATCGCCCTTCTTGTTTGTTACGACAGTATACGCAACAGGTTCGATGTAAGTTCCGTAATTTCCGAATGTCCCGTACGCTCCGCACATCTCCAGCGGGGAGATGCCCTTGGTCATGCCGCCGAGGGCGAGCGCGGAAGCGTTGATATCGTTGACGTTTCCGGAAGTCACCAGCGAGGTGACGCCCATCTTCTGCAGGTTGTCCATGCACATGTAGGGATCGAGCTGCAGGTAAAGGTTGACCGCGCAGGCGTTGATGGACTGCTCAACGGCGTTGCGCAGGTTGGTCATGCCGCGGTAGCCGGCGTACCAGTTCTTAGGCCACGGACGTCCGCCCTGGCTTATCGGTCTGTCGTCGATGGCCGTAGCGGCTGTAAAGTTGCCGAGACCGTTCTTGCCGGCCTGCAGCGCCACCGAGTAGACTGCCAGAGGCTTGATCGAGGATCCCGGCTGCCTCGGAGAGGTCGCGCGGTTGAATATCCTCTTGCCTTCGATGTCGCGGCCGCCGATCATGGCGTGGATCTGTCCGTTGCTGTGGTCCATGATGACCATCGCGGACTGCGGCTGGCGCACGCGGTCGGAGATGGTGAAGTATTTCTGGCTGAAGACCAGGCTGCCGTCGCCCTGCTCGGTGAAGGCGTCCTTGTACTTGCTCAGGAATTCCTTCGAGACGATCAGGTCCCCGTCAGCCGTCCTGTCCTTAAATTCGGTCGGGATCGACAGATAACCGCCTGCGCGGCTGAAGAAGAAACCGTCCTCCTTCTCGAACATCGGCTTGAATTCAACGCTGTAATCGGTGGTCTCGCCTACAGTAGTCTTGTAGAAGTTGAGATGGTGGTCCTTAAGAAGCTTAAGGTTTCCGTTTGCCTGCCATTCAAAGGCGTCCTTGCCAAGTATAAAGTCCCCGTCCTCGTTGAACATATTGGCCATGCTGTAGAGCAGCACCTTCTTGTTGGTCGAGTTGAGGATGTTGCCCTGCTTGTCCTGGTCGTAGCTTCCTACAGACGGGAAGTTGTCGGTGTTGGCGTACTCTTCCTCGAGAATGCCCTGGATAACGGGATCCATGGTTGAATGGATCAGAAGGCCGCCGTTGTAAAGCATCTTGGAAGCCTCATCCGCGGTGTAGCCAAGCTCGTCCTGAAGATCTTTAAGTACCTGGTCCAGAACAAAATCAGCAAAATACGAAGTATTGCTCGATTCGAGTATGGTGTTGCCGGGCTTTATATGTGAACGGATGCTGTCCTTCTTGGCGGCGCTCAGCTGGGAATCGGTGATGTATCCCTGCTCGTTCATAAGTCTGAGCACCAGGGAAAGACGCGCCTCGCCCTTGTTGTTGTAGTAGATGATCCAACCGTCGTCCTTGCTGACGATGTCGAGCGAATCGGGGTCGTCTATGCTTTCGACAGAAGCGCGCTTTATCGGGGCGTAGGAATTCGGGTTCTTCGGGAGAGCCGCAAGCTCCGCGCATTCGATCAGCGTAAGATCGCTGACTTCTTTGTCAAAGTAAGCCTTGGCGGCCGCCGCGACTCCGTTGGAATTGAATCCGAGGTAGATCGTGTTGAGATAAGCCTCGATTATCTGCTCCTTGGTGAGAGACTGCTCCAGGATAAGGGCGTAGTACATTTCGCTTATCTTACGTTCCATGGAACGCACGCTCTTGACCTCCGGCAGATACAGGTTTCTGGCCAGCTGCTGGGTGATCGTGCTCGTGCCGCTGATGTCGCTGCCGTTCCTGATGGAATCCACTATAGCGCCGATTATACGGACGTAGTTAAAGCCGTGATGTTCCCAGAATGTCTTGTCCTCGATGGCGATAAATGCGTTTATCAGATTATCCGGGAGGTCCTTGTACTCTATGTTGGACCTCAGCGAATCGCCCGCGTAGACGTTCTCCATAAAGGACCCGTCCGCGGCGTACAGCACGGAGTTTTCGGAGAGCAGATCGTA
>JAFYFK010000279.1 GCA_017543805.1 Bacillota bacterium
GAAGATGTGACGGTCATGCTCTGTATGCCCGGGACGCTGGCGTCAACGGGCGGAGGCGGAAGCTGCACGCTCGCGTAGGCATCCCGCTCGGTGAAAGAGACATTTGTGACCGAAGCGCACATCGTCACGGGTACGACAACGTCCATACCGTCTGCAAACTGGCTTATGAGCTGCTCGCCGTAGGCGTCCCTGTTAAAGACAGTTAAAAGCTCATAGTTTCCGTACGGGAGATCGCGGAGCGTAAACTGATCCACAGAACCGCTGTCCATGGTCGCGGTATTGTAGTCGAAGCGGCGGAAGGATCCGTCTGTGCCGCGCAGCGCAAAAGTGATGGGCTGCGGCGTTATGTTCCTGTCCGCGCGCAGGTCGATCCTCGGTATCTGGGCCAGTTCAAGGCCTCTTATGATACCCGATTCCAGATCTCCGTGGACGGCGCGTTCGCCGAACTCCCATGTGTAAGCGTAGTCGCTGTAATATTCGACATTGTCCGGATACAGTATGGTCTCGTTGCCTGTAATATACTGCGTCGTAATTCCGCCGTTGTTCCCCTGGGCGGGATTCGTATAGAACTCCTGGCCGCTTACGAGCCTGACCTCCTGCCCGAGCCTGTGATAAGATCCGCCTATGAAGTTGACCATATCAGCAAGGTTTGCGCTTTCACCGAACGTCAGCTTAAGCCCGCTGTCCTTGTCGATAAGGCTCATGTCCACCGCTTCCGACAGGAAATAGGAGCCTAAACCGAGGTCCAGATGGCCTGTCATCTGCGTACCGTGAATAATCTTCCCCGGAAGCGGGGTCCACTCGCCTGTAGCTTTATTTTTGTAAAACACTTCATAATCGACACCGAGGTTTACGGCGCCTGTGCCGGAACCCGGGATGCCTTCATTGTCGGAATAGAACAGCGCGTCGATTATAACGGCTGCCTTTTCGCGCAGAACGACGGCCGGAGGGTCCGCTTCGTTTTCACCGTTGTGCACGGGATGTATCCACGTTTCATCGATGTCGAAGGGTTCCGCTACAGAGCCGTAGCTGTTGAAGCTGAGCCTGTACCGGGACGATGAGTCGAGGAAAGAGGTCTCAAGCTGTTTAGTGCGCCAGTACCAGCTTCCGGATCCCACCCAGCTTCCGTCAGCCCCATAGAAATCGAAGCTCAGATCCTGCTGCGCCGGCGTTGTCCCGCCGGATCCGCAGAGCACATCCATATACATGTAGTCTGTAAGCCATTTCACCTTCATATCGGTTTCAATGCTTAACGCGCTGCCGCGGATAAACGGAGTCGTATATGTTATTCCGTTCCCTGTGGCTTCGCCGACATCGGAAGTCAATACATAGGAATATCCCCTGGTCTCCGCTGTAAGTTCGATGTTTCCGGCTGCTGAAGCGCTGGCTGGTCTTTCGAGATAGAAGTGGTAGCCTTCACTGTCGAAATAATTGCTGCTGGTGTACGCGTTGACAGTTTTGTCCGCAAGGACGAACTTTCCGGAGGCGTCGATCTCATCTTCACGGAAATCGCCGAGCACGTCGACCCTTATCTTGTCCGGAAGCGTTGAAGTATCCAGAGCGAAGGTGTCGGCGCCGGTACAAAAATCTTCAAGCGAACCGCCGACCGTGAAAGGTTCGTTTTCTATAAAGAATACCGCCATTCCGTCGCCGTTCGGCATCCTGCGGTAAGCCCCGCGCGGGCAGAGGCCGGTAAAGACCCCGCCTGCCTTCGGCATGGCATAGATCTTGCGGCCGTATATGACTTTGAGTGCGTCGAATTCCGGAGCAAGGGAATAGCCCGAAGTATCGAGGCTTGCGCTCGCGTGGGCGAGAACGATTATTGCCTGCAGGTTCTTTGTCAGCAGATTTCCCGAAGGCGCCGAGAATACAGCGCTCTCGAGCACTGCAGCGTCTTCCGGTATATCTACTGTTCCCGTAAAGGTCTGCGGCCCGGAAAGAGCCGCGCTCACGTTCCTGCGCTCGCCGGCTGTGTCAAGATAGACCAGTTTAACGCTTACCGAAGCCGGGCGCTCCTGCCCTGCCTCCGGCGTGTAAGTAAATCTCAGGCTGCCGGTATTGGAATCCGTCAGAGTCAGATATCCGTTGGCGAGAGTTCCCGCTGCCGCGCTGAATTCCGCGGAACCGAGCTCAACAGTTTCCCCGCTGCCCACACCAGTATCGAGCAGAGCCGCAGCTGTGAATTCGAGATCGACTATTCCGTCAACGTTCAGATATGACCTCGCATTGACGACTGAGGACTCTTCCGGAGCCGTGAGGCTGAACCAGGTGTGCTCGTCCCCAGCGGCTCTGGTTATAAGTATTCCGTTTGCGTACTCCGCCCTTGTGGCGAGCACTGTTATATCGTCAAAACCGAGCGGACTGTACTGCTCCATCGACTCGACTTCCTGCTTCATGACGACCGCGCTTGCGAGCTTCCACTCGCCCGCGTCAAGCACCATCCTGCCGTTGACAGCCGTGCCTTCGCCGAAAGGCGCCTCTTCACCGTTTGCGCCTGTGAATTCAAGGCTCGCGGTGAAGTTCGTTTCGGTCTTCGAAAGCTTTGGGATGCTCCAGTTTGTATTCGATCCTGAAGCCAGCGTTCCGATGCCGTTCTTCTCCCAGAACGAACAGACGAAGACTACCTCGCCTGCCATGACTCCTCCGACCATATCGATATTCGACGAGGAGCAGGTAACCATGGCGTCGCCGTAGGTCCCGGGCTTTACTTTTATCGGACTGACAGTCTGGGAATATTCATAAGTGCTCGTGTCAAAACCGTAGCTCATCAGCTCCGCTTCGACCTCGGCAGACTTGAGATCGCCGCCGGAAAGCACCACCTTGAGTGACATTACAGACGGAGCCGCGTTGAGAACGGATCCTTCTATGTTAAGAGTCGCGTAGGATCTGTTGCCGGCGAACGATACGCTTCCGCCGCTGTTTGTGACGGTAACGTTTTCCCAGTCGAAGACAGAATAAGGCTCGTCTGTATCCTCGCTCGCAGAAGAGGCTGCGGTGACCAGATATGATCCGGGTTCAACATACAGGGGAACGTCAGTATCGACAAGCCCTGTAAGAGCGGCGCTGGCGGTATCTCTTCCGTAGAGGTTCCCAATAAGGCCTTCCGAAATGGGGTCTACGCTGTCGCTCTCCTCCTGCTGTTCCCTGGCCCTGATGGCCGCCGGAACGGCAATGTCCCCAAATACGCGCCAGACCGCGTTTTCGGCGTAAAGCGGGACAAGCTGATGTGTCTGACTGTCCGTTTTCTCCCCGACATGCATCGGAGTAATTTCAAGTGGTCTGCAGGCGTCAAAGAAGCTGCCGCCGACTGTAAGGCCGTTTGCCTTTTCAGAAGACGAAAGAAGATGGACGACGGACTTGACGAAAGCGTCCTCACTGCCCGCGCCGGGAGGAGTATATCCGGCAGGCGCCATCTGAGGATACTGAATGCAGCTCATAATGATGGAACGCTTTGTGTTTATATCATATTGATAATATGCGGCTCCGCTGCCTCCTCCGGAATACTGCAGATAGGCTTCGGCGATCTCATTAACGCCGTAAACGATCTCTTCATCTATTTCTGCCTGTACTTCGTCCGGATCGTAATCAGGATCGTCGGGGTCATAATAAACAGAGTCTTCGGCGTATTCGACAAACTGTTCTGCGGAAAACAGCGGTTCTCCGTAGTCTTCGTTTTCTGCATCCTCAAACCAGCTGACAAAATCGCTGTTTTCAAGAATGCTCCCGTACCATGCCAAAGCCTGCTGACGGTTCCAGTTCGGATAACCCGTTGGGTAATCTTCTCCTGAAACAGGAAGCGAACCGTACATAGCTATCCAGTACTTATCAAATTCCGCCTCTATCTGCGCGTCGCTCAGATTCGCGGGATCGCCGGAACTGCCTGCCTCGTACTGCACTACAGCGTAGTAATCCCCGCTGCCGAACAGCTGCGCGCCGGTCTTGTCGGCTCTCAGGCTGCCTGCGCCGCGGGTCCACTTGATATCCGGAGCGTACCCCCTCCTTGCCTCATACAGTTCCACGCTCAGCGTGCCTTCCCCGTACGCTGAACTGTCAAAGGTCACGGTCCATCCCTGATCTGCCGCAAAGGACAGCGGGGCGGATACAAACACCATCGCAAGTGAGAGCACTATAGCCGTCAAACGCTTACCGAACTTCATAGCAGGCCTCCTGTATTCACAAACAGTAACGTAAAAGATAAAGGTTGCATTACTTCAAGATATATTATATGCCATAACAGGGAAAACTTAAATAAAGCTTTCGCCGCAGGAGAACAGTATTTGTTATAATAAGAGTCAGGCTAAATGCCCGTTTAAGGAGGACGCGCGATGAACGTGTTTGATGAATATAAGAAAAAACTCGTATCTCCCGAAGAAGCTGTAAAAATAGTGAAGTCCGGCGACTGGGTCGACTACAGCCAGGTCTGTTCCTTCCCCGAAGCGCTGGACAGGGCTCTCGCCAAGAGGAAAGGCGAGCTTGAGGATGTTAAACTGCGCAACGCGATATCGCTCAAGCCCGTTCAGGTCGTGGAGCAGGATCCGGAGCACGAGTCCTTCACCTACAATGTCTGGCACTGTTCAGGCCTGGACAGGTCCTATATAGACAAAGGCTGGGCGTTTTATTCCCCCATGCTTTTCAGGAACTGCGGCTCATATTACACGAAGGGTTACGCAAAAGTGGATGTAGCCATGGTCACCGTCGCCCCCATGGACCGGCACGGCTTTTTCAGCTACGGCTTAACGAACTGCTGCATGCAGGAAATGCTGGATTCGGCCAGCCATATAATCCTGGAAGTCAACGAGCATATGCCTGTGATATTCGGCTCCGAGGGGGACCATATACATATATCTGAGGTAGATTATGTGGTCGAGGGACACAGCGGCATCTGCACAGCCCCTGGAAGCAAGCCGAGCGAGATCGACGAGAAGATAGCCGCCAATATCTTTCCCTTCCTCTATGACGGGATCACGCTTCAGATAGGGATAGGCGGAATGCCCAACGCGCTCGGATGCATCATAGCCGAATCCGACCTTAAGGATCTGGGGATGCACACGGAACTTATGAGCGACGGTTACCTGAAGCTTTACCAGGCCGGGAAGATGACGAACAGAAAGAAACCAATAAACCGCGGGAAAGGCGTTTTTTCGATCTGTTCAGGATCCACAGAACTGTATGATTTCCTCGACCGCAATACCGATATCCTCTCCGCGCCTATGAGTTATGTGAACGACCCCGAAACGATACGGCAGCTCGACCATTTTGTTTCGATCAACGGATGCATATCGGCGGACCTGTACGGGCAGGTCTGTTCAGAGTCGTCGGGAACGAGGCAGATCAGCGGCACCGGCGGCCAGCTGGATTTCGTGACCGGCGCGTACATGGCTGAGCACGGTCAGGCGTTCCTGGCCATGCCCTCTGTCTTCGTCGACAAAAACGGAGTGCGCCATTCGCGCATACTTCCGAAGTTCACCGAAGGAGATATCATTACCACTCCGCGCACGCAGTCTCCCTGCATAGTGACGGAATACGGTCTGGCGCAGATGTCCGGGGCGACGACCTGGGAGAGAGCGGAAAGGCTGATAGAGATAGCTCATCCGGATTTCCGCGAAGATCTCATCAAAGCCGCTCAGCAGCAGAAGATCTGGCGAAGATCGAACAAGCGGTAAGCAATAAAAAGGATGCCTCGCATTGAGGCATCCTTCTTTTTTTGATATTTCAGACAAACGTGTCACCTCGGGTCGCTCTCGCTCCTCAGGGGACCCTCCTAGCGGTTCTAAACTCCGTCGTCGCCTTCGGCTCGCCGGTCGCTAAGAACCGAGTTCCCTGAGGACCCTCGTTAGACACGTTTGTCTGCTTTATTTATCTGGATTACTTCTTAGCCTTCTCAGCTCTTATAGCTTCGATCAGCATCGGCGTGACCTTGAAGAGGTCGCCGCAGATGCCGTAGTCCGCGATCTCGAAGATCGGAGCGGCTTCGTTCTTGTTGACTGCGATGATGCAGCCGGACTCAGAC
>JAFYFK010000280.1 GCA_017543805.1 Bacillota bacterium
GGCCCTCATTCTGAAGCTTCATTTCCTCCGAGGAATAACCGTTAGTCCCTACTCCGCCGATCTTCGGGATCAGGTTAAACGCTATCTGTTTGGCAAAGGTCTTATGGGCAAAGGGCTGTTCCTCTCCCGCCGCGTAGGCCTTTACCTGCGCGTCGAGCTCCCTCATGCCGGCCACGCCCGCGCCGGACACGGCCTGATAGCTGGACGCCACGAGCGTCTGGATCGGGGAGATATCCGATATCGGCTTAAGCGCCATAAGTGAAATGATAGTGACGCAGTTGGGGTTCGCTATGAGCCCGTGATGCTCAAACGCGTCGTCCCCGTTGACCTCCGGAACGACCAGGGGAACTTCGGGGTCAAGACGGAATTCGCTGGAATTGTCTATAAAGAGCGCTCCGGATGCCTTAATGTGCGGCCACATCTCCCGGGCGACATCGTTTTCCGCCGCTCCGAGCACTATGTCCATGCCGTCGAACGCGCCTTCCCCGGCCTGCCTGCACACGATCTGCTCACCGCGGAAATCAACTGTTTTTCCCGCGCTGTTAGGGCCTGTAAGCAGCCTCAGCTCGTCTATCGGGAAATCCCTTTCGTCAAGGATCTTCAGCATCTCCTGCCCTACGGCGCCGGTCGCGCCGAGTATCGCAACTTTTTTACCCATCTCGTTACCCTCTCTTAGTAAATTTGTCATAAAGCACCTGTACGGCCTTGTTGAAGTCGGCGTCGTCCACGCCGATAGTAATGTTGAGCTCGCTCGCGCCCTGCGATATGGTCCTTATGTTGACGCTGTTGTCGCCCAGAGCACTGAAAATGCTTCCGGAAATGCCTGAACGGTAGACCATCATGCGGCTGACGCAGGCTATGAGCGACACATGCTCCGTGACGCTTACGCTGCCCTGCCCGAACAGTTCCTCGAGCCCGGAGACTATAGAATAGATCTGCTGTCTGACCTCGTCGCTCTTAAGGAGGAAGGTGAATCCGTCCACGCCGGAGCTCAGCTGCTCCAGGGCTGCGCCGTTGCTCTGCAGGATCTTCAACGCGGAACGCAGCACGTCTATATTGTGAGCCAGATCTCCGTAATGCACCTCTATGACCGTAAAGCCTTTCCGGCCCGCTATTCCGGTAATGTAGAACTCCCCGCCCTTCTCCTCGTCGGGGAAATGCTCGGATATGACGGTCCCCGGCGCATCCGGATCCTGCGTGTCTTTTATGACGACGGGTATCCCCGCGTCGCGCACAGGCTGCACGGACGCTTCGTGGAGCACCTTGGCGCCCATATAGGTCAGCTCGCGCAGCTCGTCGTAGCGTATGCGGGGGATAGGATACGGATCTTTTACGATAGACGGGTCGGCCATGAGTATGCCCGGCACGTCGGTCCAGTTCTCGTAGACGTCGGCCTCAAGAGCCGCCGCGAGAAGAGCGCCCGTTATGTCCGAGCCTCCCCTGCTCATAAGCGCCAGCGATCCGTCAGGCATAGTCCCGAAAAAGCCCGGAACCACGATCTTTCCGCCGGAGGCGTTAAAAGCCAGTTTAAACGCCTCGTAGGTCTTTTCCCTGTCTATGCTGCGGTCGTAGTTGAAAAAGACGTGGCTGTAGGAATCCACGAAGTCGTAATCCAGATACGCCGCCATTATCTTTGCGGAAAGATATTCCCCGCGGGATACCAGATAATCCTGCGGAGCGCCCATGGATATCGCGTTGTCTATCTCGTCGAACTCGGATTCGATGTCGAAGCTTATCCCGAGGCCGTCCACGATCTCCTTGTAGCGTTCCTTTATGAGCAGCAGCATGTTAGTGTAATCCACGCCGTACTGTATGTGGGCATAGCAGAGATACAGAAGGTCTGTTATCTTGTTGTCCCCGGAAAAGCGCTTTCCGGGCGCGCTTACGACCACGGCGTTCCTTGCGGGATCCGCCAGAACTATATTTTTGACTTCCCTGAAGCGGTCAGCGCTCGCCAGCGAGCTCCCGCCGAATTTGAGTACTTTAAGCATTTTTATTCCTTTATTCAGCAAAGCCCGCGGCGAACAGTTTTTCGCCGGCGGCGATGCGTTTTTTAACAAGTGCATGAACCTCCGCGACGGTTATAGGCTCTGTGATCTCACCTCCGATATAATAGCGGTGAGACGAAAGTCCGGGAGCGTTCTGTGCAGCGCCTTCTGCCTTAGCGGCCGAAAACACGCTGCGTCCCGCAAGCGCGTCGAGTATGTCGTTGGCGACGGCGTTGCCCGTAGCCTCCCGTCCGGCTCCCGCGCCGATAAAACTGAACTTTCCGGCTTTTTCGAGTTCCATGGAAATGATGTTCCCGGGGCCGCCTATTCCTGTTTCAGGAGCCCCGGCCTTAAACAGCATGGGTTCCACATACGCGCAGACCCCTTCCGGCCTGAATTCCGCTTTTCCGATCAGTTTGCAGACAAGCCCGGCCTCTTTAAAGTTCTTTACATCGGAAGCTGTTATATAACGTATCCCGAGCGCCGGTATGCTGTCCGGGTCAAGCGCGAGGCCTGAAGCGATATCGCAGGACAGCGCAAGCTTGGCCCGAACGTCAAGCCCGTCGATATCCGCTGTGGGGTCAGCCTCGGCAAAACCCAGATCCTGAGCCTTTTTAAGAACAGCGTCAAAATCGCTGCCTTCTGAGAACATTTCGCTGAGTATAAGGTTGGTCGTGCCGTTCATTATTCCGGAAACGGAGATCAGCCTGTCTGTGCGGGAATAGCGCAGCAGATTGGGGAGCCAGGGTATGCCTCCGCCGGCGGCCGCGGAAAACGCGAGGGTCACGCCTTTTTCCTTTGCCAGCGGAACCAGTTCCGCGAAATGCTTCGAAAGCATCTGCTTGTTTGCTGATACTACATGCTTTCCGGCTTCCAGAGCTGTTCTTACGTATGTATACGCGGGCTCTTCGCCGCCCATCAGCTCCGCGACGAGTTCGATGTCCGGATCCGCAAGGATCTGTTTATAGTCCCGCACGGCCTTTTCCGCAATCTCCGGGATGTCCCGCCTTACCAGTATGTATTTTACATCTGCGTCCGTCCCGCAAAGTTCATCAAGCGTTCCCTTCGCGACGGTTCCGTAACCCAATATTGCTATGCTCATATCTTCACCTTTCTAACCCAATTACAATACCATATCCGCCTGCTTTCCGCAATAAAAGACCCGCCTGCGATAAAGCAGGCGGGTCTTGATCTTCTTAAATACTTACACTAAACAGCGATTACTTCTGCTGAGCGTACTGGAAGAAGAAGTATCCCATCGGGGTGTAGCCGATGTTGGTGATACCCTGGCTGCAGTACGGGTTGGTGTAGTAGTAGACCGGGCAAACGGGGAAGCCGCCTTCGCCGAACATATCCATCTCTGCCTTGTAGAGGAGAGCGTCACGGTCGGTGCCTGCGAGCATAGCCTTAGCCTCAACGATCTCAGCGTCATAAGCGGTGTCGGACCAGAGACCGTAGTTGTAGGAGTTACCGGTTACGAAGAGCTCGAGGTAGGTAACGGGGTCGTTGTAGTCTGCGATCCAGCCGAGACGCGCAACGCCGAACTGGTGCTCACCAAGACCGTTGGTGTAGGTAGCCCACTCCTGGTTCTCAAGGGTGATGTTGAGGCCGAGGACGGTCTGCCAGTCGGAACCGCATGCTTCTGCGATAGCCTTGTGGGTCTCGGAGGTGTTGAAGTTGTAAACAACGGTGGTGTTGGGATCCCACTTGCCTTCGTCAACAGCTTCCTGATAGAGCTGCTTAGCAAGTGCGCAGCGGCCTGCATAGCTGGTCAGGTCTGCATCGGGATACTGGTCTGCGAGCCAAGCATAGATAGCGCCGAGTTCGGAAGAACCGTAAGCGAAGTCTGCGCCGGTGGAGTCAAGGATTCCGCTGGCAACAAGACCGGTAGCGGGCTGCTGTCCTCCCTGGGTTACGTTCTTGACGATGTTCTCGCGGTCAACAGAAAGGGTCATAGCCGCGCGGACTCTCCAGTCGGTGATCTTGGTGGTGTTCAGGTAGAGATAATAGGTACCTACGTATGCGGGCAGGTAGCAGTCTCCGGAAGCCTGGAGGGATTCGATCATATCGGTCGGGAAGTCGTCCATGAACTGGTACTGGCCGGACTGATAAGCGGAGAGGTTGTTGGTCTGGCTGTCGGAGAGCCAGTACTTGATCTGGTCAGGTCCGAGGTTAGCTGCGTCGTAGTACTTTTCGTTCGGCTCGAACAGGATGTAGGAGTCGTGTACCCACTCGGTGACCTTGTAAGCGCCGTTAACAACGATGTTAGCGGGATCGGTCCAGTCGTCGTGGCCTTCAACTACGTCCTCGCGGAGCGGGACCAGGGAAGCGAATGCGCACATCTCGAGGAAGTAAGCGCAGGGAGCTTCGAGGGTGATCTGCAGGGTCTTGTCGTCGAGAGCTTCGATTCCGAGCTCTTCCTTGGCAACTTCGCCGGCCTGGATGGCAGCAGCGTTCTTGACGATACCGTCAAGGAAGTAGCCGTAGTCGGAAGCGGTTTCGGGATCAACAAGTCTTCTCCAGGAGTAGACGAAATCCTGAGCCTTTACGGGCTGTCCGTCGGACCATACAGCATCGTCGCGGAGCTTGAAGGTGTAGACGGTAAGATCGTCGGAAACTTCATAGCTTGCAGCCTGTCCGAGAACGATCTCGGTACCGAAGAGGTTGCCGGACTCGTCGAATGCTTCGTCGGTCATCTGGTACTTCATCAGGTTCTCAAACTGATGCTGGGTGTAGGTGGATCCGTCGACGGAGCTGATGAGGCCCGGGTCGATGGTCTCCGGCTCGGAAGCGATGGACGCGTTCAGAACGAACGGTTCCTCAGCTGCCGGAGCAGGAGCGGGTGTGTTTGTCTGAGCAGGCGCGGGAGTGGTAGCTGCCGGAGCCGGCTCTTCTGTCTTGCTTCCGCCGCAGGCTGCGAGTGCAAATATCATGCAGACTGCAAGAAGCAGTGAGATAAACTTTTTCATTGTATTTCCTCCTTAAAAAAGTTCTTTGTTTATATATTCCAATCAGTTTTGCTGATTAAAATAACTGTTATATTTTACGCCTTTTCAAGCAAATGGCAAGCGGCAAAATGACCGTTTCCATAATCTTTTAAAATAGGCGTTCTTTCCTTGCACTCATCCGTAGCGTACGGGCAGCGCGTGTGGAAGCGGCAGCCCGAAGGCGGATTGATGGGGCTGGGGATCTCCCCTTCCAGAAGGATCCTCTGGCGCGCTCTCGTGACATCCGGGTCCGGAATGGGCACGGCGGACATAAGGGTCTTGGTGTAGGGGTGTATCGGGTGGCTGTAGAGCTCAAAGCTGTCAGCAAGCTCAACCAGGCTTCCGAGATACATTACGCCGATACGGTTGGATATATGCCTTACGACGGAAATATCGTGCGCGATGAACAGATATGTGAGCCCCAGTTTTTCCTGCAGGTCCTCTAGCATGTTTACGACCTGGGACTGTATGGAAACGTCAAGCGCGGAGATAGGCTCGTCGCAGACGATGAATTCCGGGTCTACCGCAAGCGCGCGGGCAATGCCTATGCGCTGCTGCTGGCCGCCTGAGAACTCGTGCGGGAAGCGGTTGGAATGCTCTGTGTTGAGGCCTACCGCGTCGAGCAGCTCGTTGATGCGCTCGCGGCGTTCGGCTTTTCCGGGGTAGAGCTTGTGGATGTCCAGAGCCTCGCCGATGATCTCGCCGACCGTCATGCGCGGGTCGAGCGACGCCGAGGGATCCTGGAATATTATCTGCTTCTTCCTGCGGTACGGAAGCATATCCACAGCGATGTGATTCTCGCTGTCATAGATAGTCTGTCCGTCGTAGACGATCTTGCCCGATGTCGGCTCATAAAGCCTTATAATAGTTCTGCCGAGCGTGGTCTTGCCGCAGCCGGACTCGCCTACGAGGCCGAGAGTCTCGCCCTTGTAGATGTCCAGGCTTACGTCTTCGACCGCCTTGACATACTGCTTTTTGCGGAAAGCCCCGGTCTTTACCGGGAAGTATTTCTTAAGGTTCCTAACTTCGAGGAGCTTTTTTGCTTCTTCCATTTTCTACTCCTCCCTGTTTCCCTTAAAGTGCAGCCAGCACGCGGAGATGTGCTCATCCCCGACCTGTGCGTACGGCGGTTTTTTGCTGAGGCATATCTTCATGCATTCCTTGCAGCGCGGTCCGAAGTTGCAGCCCTGCGGAGGATCCAGCAGGTCTATCGGGGTTCCCTCGATGGGGATCAGCTTCTCGTGGGTATCCTGGTCGAGGCGCGGCATCGAAGCGAGCAGACCCTTGGTGTACGGATGCTGCGGGTTATAGAAGATGTCGTTTACGCTTCCCTGCTCGACTATCTTTCCGGCGTACATTACGGAGACCTTGTCGCAGATCTCAGCCACAACGCCAAGGTTATGCGTAATAAATATGATGGAAGTATGCTCTTCCTTCTGTATATCCTTCATTACCTCCAGGATCTGGGCCTGAATGGTAACGTCGAGAGCGGTGGTAGGCTCGTCAGCTATCAGCAGCTTGGGCTTGCAGATAAGAGCCATGGCTATCATCGCGCGCTGGCGCATTCCGCCGGAGAATTCGTGCGGATACTGGTTCATGCGCTTTTCCGGGTTATTGATGCCTACAAGGGTCAGCATCTCTATGGCGCGGCGCCTTGCTTCTTCCTTGGAAACGCTCTTATCGTGGCATGTGATCGCTTCCGTGAGCTGGTTCCCGATGGTGTAGACCGGGTTGAGGCAGGTCATCGGGTTCTGGAATATCATCGAGACCTTGTTGCCGCGGAAATCCCTCATCTGCTCCTCGGAGAACGCGAGAACATCTTCGCCCTCGAATGTTATGGAGCCTCCGATGACTTTTCCGGGCGACTGCAGCAGTCCGATTATGGAATACGCTTCTACGCTCTTTCCGGAACCGGATTCGCCTACGACTCCCATTACCTCGTCGTAACCGAGGCTGTAGGATATGCCGTCGACTGCTTTTACCTCGCCTGCCGGCGTAAAGAAGGAGACCTTAAGATCTTTGATTTCGAGTAATTTCTTATCTTCCATGTCTGCTCCTCCTTACTTCTTAAGACGCGGGTCGAGAGCGTCGCGGAGACCGTCGCCCACGAGGTTCAGGGACAGAACGATTATAGTCAGCGTAATTGCCGGATACAGCAGCCTGTAAGGATACAGGGTGATGGTAGCCAGAGCGTCGGAACACAGGGAACCGAGACTTGCCATCGGGGCGGAAACGCCTAGTCCGAGGAAGCTCAGGAAGGATTCCAGGAATATTGCCGACGGGATCTGCAGGCAGGTGGTGATGACCAGCGGGCCGACGCAGTTGGGCAGCAGATGCCTCTTGATTATGCGGCCTGTGGAAGCGCCGAGCGCCCTGGCCGCCGTAACATATTCGGACTGCTTGAGCTGCAGCACCTGGCCGCGGATGATGCGCGCCATGGTGACCCAGTACAGCAGTGCGAATGTGATGAATATCGAGATTATGCCGGCGCCGAGAGTCGACAGCGCGTGGACTATGGCGGATTCGGATGTGTCGAACCAGTTCTGCAGAGGATCCTTGAGGACGACCTGCAGCAGCAGAACGATAAGAACTTCCGGTATCGAATAGATCAGCTCGACTATACGCATCATCACGAAGTCGACCTTTCCTCCGAGTATTCCGGAGACAGATCCGTAGATCGATCCTATAAACAGCACGATGAGCGCGGAAACGATACCGATCATAATGGATACGCGCGCGCCGTACATGGTCCTTGCCATTATGTCGCGGCCTACGGAGTCGGTTCCGAACACATGCGGGAAGACCTTTTTGACCATCTTGAGCTGTTTGGCGTCGGGGGAAGCAGTCGTCGTAAACTCCATGGGAGTCTTTTCGACTATATGGCCGTCGACTATATCCTTCTCGCGGATCATTACGAGAGGATCGGCGTCGTCGGGATTGACGGCGATTATTACCTTGTCGACCAGCTTCTCGAGCTCAAAGGCGTAGACCTTGCCCTTGACCTTTGCGTAGTACGCGCCGGGGTCGAGCGAGGTTATGCTTCCGGGCTGCGTAAAGGTGGCGAACATATACTCGACTTCGTCCTGAACGTCGACTACGAGCTGCTCCTGATCGGAGAATTCCTTCGGTCCGAGCTTCTGGGAGGAGCGGTACTGGTCGCCGTAGCTGTAGGGTATAAAGTAAGGCCCTATGAACGCGAAGATGAGGCAGAGGATAAACACTGCCAGAGCCACCATGGATACGGTATTGGCCTTGAAGCGCCTCCACGCGTCCTTCCAGTAGGATACGCTCTTGCGCTTTTCGACCATGGATTCCTTTTCGTCATTGCTGGCGGGTTCGAAATCCGCGGCTGAAAGCCCGTATTCGCCCATCACGCGCGCGGGGTCGACCTGGAACGGGCTGAGTTTTGCGAAAGTTTCTTTCATATCAGCCCTCCTTGTTGGTAAGCGTAATGCGCGGGTCGATCATCTTGTAGACGATATCGACCACCAGATTCATGAATATTACAAGAGCCGCCAGGACTACAGTCGTAGCCATGATAACGGGATAGTCGCGGCTTAAAATGCTGTTTACGAAGTACTTGCCGAGGCCGGGGATCTGGAATGTGGACTCGACTACGAAGCTTCCGGTGATTATGCCGGCGGTTACCGGTCCGAGATATGTGACTACCGGGATGAGGGAGTTTCTGAGAGCATGCTTAAGGACTATCCAGCGGGTCTTTACGCCCTTTGCGCGGGCGGTGCGGATATAGTCCTGGTTGATGGCGTCGAGCATGCTGGTGCGGGTCAGCTTGGCGATGTAGCATACATAATAGAAAGAAAGGCTTATTATGGGCATGATCATGCTCTTGAAGTCCGTAAGGCTTCCGCTGTTTGTCGGGAGCACGGGATGCTTAACGCCGAAATAGATAAGGAGCAGCGTGGCGAGTACGAATGTAGGGATAGCCACGCCGACCGTGGTCATTACGCGCAGGAATCCGTCGATCCAGGACCCCCTGTTGTACGCCGCGATGCATCCCAGGGGAATGCCTATGACAATAGCCAGAAGGATCGCCGAAATGCCGAGCTTTATGGACAGCTCAAACTTGCCCTGATGGAACAGGAGCTTGCTTACGTCTGTGCCCTCCTGCATCTTGAGGGACACTCCGAGGTCGCCTTTAAGATAATTTAAAATGTAGTTCTTGAGCTGAACTACCAGCGGTTTGTCCAGACCGTATTTCTGGTTTGCCAGTTCGATCTGCTGCGGAGTGGATTTCTCCGTAAGGAACGGGCTTCCGGGTATCGCGTTCATAAGGAAGAACGTGATGCTCATAATGAGCAGCAGCGTAAGTACCGCTGCCCCTATCCTTTTCAAAACATAAACAAACAAGTCAAATTCTCCGAATCTTTGTGTAAATATACAAAACTATATTGGGCTATATAGTTTTCGCAAACAATAATGCACAATTTTAGCACAGTGGAGAAACAGTGTCAATAAAAGAAGAAGGAGTGGCTGTAAAGCCACTCCTTCAGTGTCTTTCAATATTCGGTTTTAAGCCTATCCCTCAAGGCCCATGGCCTTCTTGAGTTCAGCAAGCTCGTCTTCCACAGAAGCGGTCTCGCCGGCCTTGTACTTTTCTTCGAGAGCCTTTGCGTCGTCGATCGGCTGAGCGTCGAGCTCGGACTTCGCGTTGGCTACGTCGAGCATCTTATCGGCCTTGTCTTCCATTCTTTCGAATGCGGCCATGGTCTCGTTGAACTTGTCGCCGGTATTGGTAAACTTGTTCAGCTTCTCCTGGGTCTTGGCAATGGAGACCTTAGCCTCGATGCTGGACTTCTTAGCTTCAAGCTGGGAGATGTCGCTTACAAGCTTGTCGTGGAGCTGGCGCATCTTGAGAGCGTTCTCGTGAGCGGTCGCGTATGCGACTTCGAGGCCTGCGCCTGCGTTCTCAAGGCTCTGCTTCTTTGCGATAAAGGTGCGTGCGTCGCCTTCGTTGCCGGCTTCGAGAGCCTTCTTTGCAAGAGCGGTGTACTTCTCGATCTCGGCTCTGTTGGCGTCGAGAACTCTCTTTGCCTTGACTTCGTCAGCCATTACGCTGGCAGTCTCTTCCTTAACCTCAGCGAGGTCCTTGCGGGCGTCGATGAGGTACTGGTTGATCATCTTAGAGGGATCCTCGGCCTTGTCGAGCAGAGAGTTGATGTTAGCCGAAAGGATGTCTGCGAATCTGGATAAAATGCTCATTAATTTTCCTCCTTAAACATTTTACTGATTGATATTAGTCCTGAGACTCGTACTTCTTTGCAAGCTCTTCAGCCTCGGTGTCTGCGTATGTTTTTAACGAGTCGTCGGTTTCCGTCTGACCCGAATTAACCTTGTATGTATACTCTCCATTGGACGCGTTGTCGGCGTAACTCTTGGCCGCGGGACTGCCGTAATAGTTTTCCACCGCGGGTTCAGCTGCAGGCGAGGCGGTATCGTACTTTTTAGCCGCCTGCGACGCCATTTCGTCGCCGTATGTCTGCAGAGGCGCGTTGAGTATCTCCGCGTTTATCCTGTCCTGCTCGAGCTTCTTTTCCTTGCGGATGAGAAGGAAGAGCGCGGCGCCGACCAGCAGTATAACGATCGCTTCGACGATTATGCCTCCGACGGTAACGTTGTTTTCTGCCATTATCTCGTCCGCGGCCTTGCTGTACGCTGCCGACATGAATTCGGCGTAGTCCTCATAGGTGTAGGTGTCGTCGTAGCATTTGACGATCTGCCTCTGCAGGATGCCTATCGCCGCGTCGTCCATTACAGCCTGCGCCTGCGACCCTATCCAGAAGTCGGCGTAGTAGTCTTCGTCAGCCGTCTCATACCAGGCCAGGACGAGGTGACCGCCGTTCTCGGTGCCGATGAACTGTTCATATGCCGCCTGTGCAACGTCGCTGATGGTGTCGAAGGAGTCGACGATATCTCCGGAGCTGGTAAAGAATATGAACGGCTTGACTCCCGTCTTGTCGTAGAAATCCTTAAGCCCCTTCTGAAGCTCATTGCCGTCGATATTATCGTAGAAATTATCGTTGAGATAATACCCTGCGTTAGTATTGACCTTGCCGTTTTCCAGTTTTGTCCTTACGCCGTCGTCCTTGTTTCTGTACATCATGATAGTCCCTATAAGAGACATCACAAGGAACACAAGGAGTGCTATAAGGATTATCTTAAGGCAGCCGCCGCAGCCGGAATTATTGCTCCTGCCGCCGCCACCGCCGTTGTTTCCGTTGTAATTGCCGCCTCCGCCGCCGCTTCCGTATTTGTTGTTGCTGTTGTTGTTCACAACAACGACTCCGGGAGCGTATGTCGGACGGAACATACCGCCCGGCCTGTAGCTGCTTCCGCTGCTCGGACGGTAGCTGCTGCCGCCGCCGGAATAATGTCCGCGACCTCCGCCGCCGGAAAAGCTTCCGCCGCTGCGTCCGCCGCCGGAGAAGCCGCTGCTTCCTCTGCTGCTTCCGCCATAGCTTCTGCTCCCGCCGGAACTTCTGCTTCCGCCGGAGAAGCTGTGGCCTCCGCTGTGAAAGCTTCCGCCTCCGCCGCCTCCACCTCTGCCCATAGACTATGTCCTCCTGACAAGTGCAAGCTTTTGCGCTTTGCTTAATGATTTGATTTCCGCTTCTCTTTTTGAAGCCTCAGACCTGTCCTCCGCGGTCTCCGTATAGACCATGGAGACAGGCCTGCGGCATCTCGTGTACTTTGCGCCGGTCCCCGCGTTATGCTCCCTGAGGCGCCTTTCGGGGTCCGTGGTTATCCCTGTGTACAGCGTATCGTCGCTGCATTTTAGGATATAGACGTAATACACTTTACGTCAATTTACTTGAAGTATCTCTTGAGAAGTCCTTCAAGAGCCCTGCCGTGACGGGCTTCGTCTCTTGCCATCTCGTGAACGGTGTCATGGATAGCATCGAGGTTGTACTTCTTGGCCATCTTGGCGAGATCGAACTTGCCCTGGGTAGCGCCGTATTCGCAGTCGACTCTCCACTTGAGGTTCTTCTCGGTGCTGGTGGTCATGTTGGGCTCAAGCTCGGATCCGAGCAGTTCAGCAAACTTAGCGGCGTGCTCAGCTTCCTCGAAAGCTGCCTTTTCCCAGTAGAGGCCGATCTCCGGATAGCCTTCTCTGTGCGCGATGCGCGCCATGCAGAGATACATACCGACTTCGGAGCACTCTCCGTTGAAGTTAGCCTTGAGCTGTTCAACGATGTACTTCTTGTCTTCTTCGCTCTCGACTGCGTCGAGGTTCATGCCTACGCCGAATACGTGCTCAGCGGCGAGAGGAGCGGAAGCGTCCATTTCCTTGAACTTGCTTCCGGGCACCTTGCAGACCGGGCATACGAAACCTTCGGGGATAGCTTCACCCTCGTATACATAACCGCAGACGGGGCATACAAACTTTTTCATTTTTATCGTCTCCTTTTTTGTAAAATTACTGTATCGATTTATCTATATTATATTTTTTAGTGATTTTTTCTTCAATACCTTATTTGATATAATTAAGTGAACTTATCTTCATAGAAAGGACAAATTATGAATACGGATTATATCAGAAGGACCTGGCTGGAAGTCGATCTGGACGCTATAGAGCACAATTACAGAACACTTAAGGAATTCAACGGCGGCGCGGAAATGCTCGGCGTAGTCAAGGCGGATGCCTACGGCTGCGGAGCCGCTGCAATCGCGGGGAAGCTGGAGAAGCTCGGGGCGCGCTATCTGGCGGTCGCGGAGCTGGAAGAGGCGCTGCAGCTGAGGGATGCCGGCATCAAGGCCCCTATACTGATACTCGGCTACACCCCTCCGGAATATACGGATCTGCTGATAAAAAACGATGTTACCGCCGCCCTTCCGACGCTGGAAGACGCCCGCTGTTATTCTGCGGCCGCGGTAGAAGCCGGAAAGCCCCTGCGCGTGCATCTTAAGCTGGATACCGGCATGGGCCGGCTCGGATTCCGGGTAAGCGGCGCTTACAGGGAAAAAAGCCTCGCTGAGATCAAAGAGGCTGCTGCCCTTCCCGGCCTCGTATGGGAAGGCGTCTTTATGCACTTTGCGGTCTCTGACACGGAAGGCGCAGACAACGAAGAATATACGAGAAACCAGTTCCGACTGTTTACAGACGCGGTAAGCCGAATTGAAGCCGAGAACGGAATTAAATTCGCGCTTAAGCACTGCAGCAACAGCGGAGCGAGCTGCGCCTATCCGGAATACGCGCTGGATATGATACGCCCGGGGATATCGCTGTACGGCCTTGAAAGCTTCAATCCAAAACTGCAGCTCAGGCAGTGCATAAGATTCAAGTCCGCCTTGGGGCCGATAAAAGAATATGAGGAAGGATCCTCGGTAAGCTACGGAAGGACCTTTACAAACAGGAGGACAGCGCGGATCGCCATCCTTCCGGCGGGCTACGCCGACGGCCTGCGGCGCGAGCTGTCCGGACAGTTCTCCGTAATGACGCCCTATGGCCCGGCTCCCGTGGTCGGACGCATCTGCATGGATATGTGCATGGTCGACGTCACCGACCTGCCCGGCGCGAAGACCGGAGACGAGGTAGAACTTTACGGGGATCTCAACACATGGCACGACGTCGCCGAGAAGCTCGGAACAATATCATACACCCTCTCCTGCGGCATCAGCGACCGCGTTCCGAGGGTGTACACAGAGAACGGAAAAGTGACCGGCGTCAGGAAGATGCGCAAATAGCGGTCAGCAGTAGCCGACTGCAAGGCCGAACAGCAATATGCCGGATGTGAGCAGAAGATTCAGCAGCTGGAACTTGATCGAGTAGCGGAACCATTTGCCGTAGCTTACATCTGAGATTCCGAGGGTTATAAGGAGCCCCGCGTTGGTCGGGTAAATGACGTTGCTGAAGCCGTCGCCGAAGGCAAAGGCCACTATGGCAAGATTCATGGGCAGTCCGAACAGCTGCGCGAGCGGCGCTATCACAGGTATCAGCAGGAAAGCCTTTGCCGAACCGGACGCGATAAAGAAATTCATGACCAGGCAGATGCCGTATATAAAGAGGATGACTCCCCACTTCGGCATGCTGCCTGCTGTTTTTTGCGCATAATTAAGGACGGTGTCCAGGATCTTTCCCTCGACCATGGTGTACTTGATCGATGACGCCATGAGTATCATGATGATCGAAGGGGCGATCGAGACGATCCCTTTTATAAAGCTCCTGCCGAGCTCCTTAAGGCTCATGCCGGAGACCAGCGTTGACGAGACTCCCGCGATAAGGAACATCAAAGCCACTATGACCATCGTAAGATCCTGCAGCGCCGGAATGAACGCCGAGCTGAGTATGATCAGTATCCCCGCGCCGAGCAGTATCCCAAAAAGTTGAATTCCTCTGTCCATGCGCGGGTCACGCTCAAAATCCGCGGACGCTCCGCTCTCGGGAGGCCTTTCGGCATTTAGCGCGTGCCTTCTCACAAACCACAGAAGGAGCGGATAGATCAGACAGAACGACAGGACCCGCAGCCACATCCCGCTGAACACCGGGATCCCGGCGAGCCCCTGCGCGACGCCTATCGTAAATGGATTGGCAATGCCTGCCGCGAAGCCGCAGCCCACCGCAAGAAGAGACATGGCAACTCCCGTTACGGCGTCCCAGCCCAGAGCCACGGAAAGCGCGACGACGATCGGGGCCATGGGGATGACCTCTTCGAACGAGCCTATGAGCGAACCCATAGCCATAAAGAAAAAGATCAGCGCCGCCATAAGTTTGTAGCGAACGCGCCCGAAGCGGTCCACAATGCGGGCCCGCATGTAATTCATCAGTCCGCCGGCGTACAGCGAATTGACCACCCCGCCGATGACGATCAGAAAGACCAGGACTGCGATCAGGGTCCCGGAACCC
>JAFYFK010000281.1 GCA_017543805.1 Bacillota bacterium
TCCGTGATGCCGGCTTCTCTGAGCCAGGTCTTCCGCATGAGCTTTGCTCCGCGCTCGCTGCAGGAATCAAAGACGAGGACCGCGCCTGGGAAACGCTCCGCCATGGCGGTGAAAAGTTTTCTGACGTCCCCGGTCCTGAAATAATAGAACACTCCCGCAGCGAAGAAGACAGCCCCTTCCGAGGCGTCGATCTCTTCCATCCATTTATAGTCGTTCAGGTCGCAGGCTATGTTCCGCTCGCGCTCAAGGGCGGGGAGGAGATCGCTGCGGACTCTGATCACGTCGGGAAAGTCGATGTTGAAGCCGCGGCAGAGACCGTTGTCGCATTTGCGGAACGTATCGTCAAGCCCGCAGCCGAGATTCACCACGGCGGCCTTCGGATGATCCGCCAGATAAGCTTTGACCTCGCAGCACAGATCGTACTGACGCTGCGCGACCTCAAGCGCGCCGAAGAGCCCTGCCGGGGATTCCATCTTTTTGCGCTTTGACGCGAAATCGTAGTCGAGCGACTCACAGATGCGTTTTGCTTCCGGGTCGGAAAAGAGTTCCGGAAACCGTTCGGAGCAGACGAGCCGCCCGAACAGCGGGATGACCAGGGTCTCCTGCACGGTGTTGTTTTCGATGTGGTATTTCAATTTATCCCTCCAAAGACTGCTCAGCCCAGCGCCACGTCCAGAGCCATCATCAGGCTGAAGCCGACGGCGAAGGACACGACGCCTATATTGGAATGATCGCCTGCCGACATGTCCGGTATCAGTTCTTCGACGACTACGTAGAGCATGGCGCCTGCGGCGAACGAAAGCATATACGGCATGGCGGGTATGACGAGCCCGGCTATGAGTACCGTGAGCCCGCCGGATATAGGTTCGACCGCGCCGGAGAGCACGCCCAGCAGGAATGACCGGGATCTGCTCCTGCCTTCCGCGTAAAGAGGCATCGAGATGATCGCCCCCTCCGGGAAGTTCTGTATGGCTATGCCCAGCGCGAGAGCAAAGGCTCCGCCGGCGGTTATCCGGCCGGAGCCGGAGATGAGGCCTGCGTACACGACTCCTACCGCCATACCTTCCGGGATGTTGTGAAGCGTGACCGCCAGGACCATCATGGCTATCCTCGGAAGCCGGCTTGCCGGCCCTTCGGCCTGGTCGACGCTGCGGTGCAGGTGGGGGATGGCATTGTCCAGCAAAAGAAGGAAGAGGACGCCGAGCCAGAAGCCGGCAAAGGCGGGGAGGAAAGCAAGGCTTCCCAGACCTGCCGACTGTTCTATGGCAGGCACGATCAGGCTCCAGACCGAAGCTGCGACCATAACTCCCGCAGCGAAGCCGGAGAGCGCCCTCTGGACGCTCATTCTTAGATCTCTCCTGAGGAAAAACACGCAGGCAGCGCCTGCCGACGTGCCGAGGAAGGGGATGAGAAGCCCTGTGTAAACTGCGGCCGATCCGCCAAACTGCATGTATCTTACCTCCGCCGAATCTCTTATGATGAGCCGTAAACCGTATGCCCGCTGCGGTTAGATAAGACTAACCAACGGTCAAAAAAATAATCGCCGGTTCGGTTAGTTATATCTAACTAAACATTATTATATAACAGCCTCTCAGGAAATCAAGTGTTTTCCGCACTCACAGCCCGGAAAACAGGCCGGATCGGGCAGAAACACAATATCTTGTGGTATGCTTTCACGTATGAAAACTAATTGTCCGCTTTGTGGCAGCGCTTCTGAGGGACAAATTAGGAAACGCCCGCCGCCGTTGACGGAACTCGCGAAAGAATAGTCAGTAAATTAGCGGTTTACAGGCTTTGATCGGTGTGAAAAAGTCTTGAAATTTTTCATAAAAAA
>JAFYFK010000282.1 GCA_017543805.1 Bacillota bacterium
AACATGGCCCGGGCGCTCGCATTTATGCTTCCTTATATCCGGGACAAGGAAAAGTGGTTCAAGGAGCCGGATGTGATGTTCTATGACCAGTGGCCAGTGGCCCAGCCGGCTTTGTTGTTCGCCTGGTACAGGTTCCGGAATGACCGGGACTTTGACGCGCGGACCTGCTATCAGACCTGGCTCGAACTCGACCATTTCCCCTCCAATGGAGAAGTGATCCGCAACCTGCCCCTCCGGAATCCTGTCATTTGGCTGCTCTGACCCTGTGTAAATGAAGGATTTCGATTCATTCTACGTGACTTGGTATTCGCGGGCGAAGAATTTTGCTCGCGAATATATCCGTGATGAAGCCGAAGCGGAAAACATCGTGCAGGACGTTTTCCTGAAGTTATATCAACGCAAGGAAATGCTGGACAGTGATTACTCTCCCGTTTCCTATCTCTTCGTGTCGGTCAAGAATGGCTGCCTCAACTATCTGCGGCATAAACTCGTCAAAGAAGTCGCTCTCTCGAAACTCGACGAAGAAGAGCGGCTGGATGGACGGATCCGGTATGCCGCCTTGCGGCAGATGGATGTTTCTTTTGGGGATGTTAAGGAAGTGGAACGCGTGTTGGGCGAGGCCATCGACAGCCTGCCGGAGAAGTGTCGCAAGATTTTCTATATGAGTCGCTTCGACGGCATCAAGCAGAAAGATATCGCCGCCATCCTCGGCATCTCCGTCAACACGGTCGAATCCCAGATGGCGATTGCCTATCGCAAACTGAAAGAGTATCTGCTTTTGTTGCGGTAGTGCCGGGCCCCCATAGTCTCAAAGAAGGCGTAATGTCCTACAGACAGATGATGATGCAGGGCATAATTGATGCGCCGCCGCCCTTCGACCCGCCTATTAATAATGATGAAGACCGCTTAGTGCGCAGGCAGGAGCGTGAAGAATGGCTTAAAAGGCTTCCGAAAGCTGACCCGAGGGAGCGGGCAGTGGACTACGGAAGACCTCTTCTTTATTGCAAAACAGAAGAGAAGCTCTGCGAAACGCTGGCTACCATTCAGACGCCCACACTTATTCTGGGTGGAGCAAAAGACCCCATCAGCACACCTGAATTAATGATGAGAACCGCAAGTCTCTTACCCAACTGCAAGCTTATCATGTACTCCAATTTCGGACACAACATTGATACGGATATTTTTGAAGAACTATCGGAAGAAGCTGACAGGTTTTTAAAACAGGTATCTGCAAACGGCAAATACTATGCTGCCGTTAAAAACGAATAATCCACTCGTTATTAATAGGATTGACACAGAAATTAATATATAGTAACCTAATCGTAGCAAGATGAAAGGAATTTTCAGTATGTGTACTTTCGCATCCGGAACTGCATACTTCGTTAAGAAGACCAGACGCGCATACAGCGTTTTTGGTTCTATTGGCGTATGTAATTATTCGGATGACAGATAAGAGAGAACTTTCGATATATCAGGTATATTTCGACCACTTATCTATTTCCGGATAAGTGGTCTTTTTTTGACAAAGAAAGGTATAAAAATGAATAAAGATAAAAAATATACTGTTTTTCAAAATCTCTCTTATTGTATCAGCGCGGTCGGGGAGGTATACCCGAGGCTGTTACTGTTTTGCGCATTAATAGTCCTTATTAACTGCGCAGTACCCACGATTACTACGTTTTTGCCGAGAGTTGTTATCAACGAGATAACGGGTGAGGCAACAATCCTCAGGCTTTTGGGCATAACTGCTGTAATGACAGGAAGTCTTGCCATACTGACAGGCTTGCAGAAATACCTGGACAGATTGATATACTGGCACAAATTTAAAGTTAACGCCTTCTTTTTAAGGAAGGTTACCAAAAAAGGGCTGACAACCGACTACAGGAATCAGGAGGACGAGCATTTCAGAAAGCTCCAGCATGAGAGCTTTGCATGCTGCAACGGAAACTTTTCCTATTTTATTCAGATTCTTGATGCTACGGTGCAGTTTCTCTCGAATATATTGGGGCTGGCGGCGTTCTTTGGAATACTGGCGGCGCTTAACCCGATTCTGATTGTGTTTTTGTGTGTCACGTCATTGGTGAGCTTTTTCCTTAACAACAGGCTCAACAAGTGGGTGGCCGTAAACACGGAGGAGAGAGTCGGCTGCGAGCAGCGCATGCAATACGTGATAAGTGCGACCAATGATATGCAGGCTGCCAAGGACATTCGCCTCTATAACATGGCCGTGTGGCTTAACGGAATCTATGAAAAGAACTTAAA
>JAFYFK010000283.1 GCA_017543805.1 Bacillota bacterium
CAAAGTCGTAGAGACCTGCGGAGACGCGTATCCGGATCTCAGGAACAGACACGAATATATCAAGAAGATCATCCGCATCGAGGAAGAGAAGTTCGACAAGACTATCGAACAGGGTTCCGAGATACTGGATTCCTATATCGCAGAAGTAAAGGCCGCCGGAAAGTCCGAACTTACCGGAGAACAGGCCTTTAAGCTCTACGACACCTACGGATTCCCGTACGAGCTGACCGAAGAGATCGCCGCCGAGGCAGGCTGCACTGTCGACAAGGCTGCTTTCGACGCATGCATGCAGGCCCAGAAGGAGACCGCAAGAGCCGCGAGAAAGTCCGAGGACACCGAGGGCTGGCTCGACGAGGCTTCCATGTACCGCAATTATCCGGAGACCGAGTTCACCGGTTATACAACTCTTAAGTGCGACGCCAAGGTGCTCGGCATGGTCCAGGGCATGAGCTCGCTCGGAAGAGCCGGAGAAGGCGACGAAGTCCGCGTCATACTCGACCGCACTCCGTTCTACGGTGAGGGCGGCGGCCAGGTAGGCGACCGCGGAAAGCTCGTATCCGACACCTGCGAGGCTGAAGTCCTCGATACTATTAAGGCCAACGGCGTCTATGTTCACAAAGTGCGCGTCACCTCCGGCGAACTCAACGTCGGTGAGACCGTAAGCGCGGAAGTCGACCCCGTAAAGAGGAACGCTACTGCCCGCAACCACACCGCCACCCATCTGCTCCAGAAGGCTCTGCAGATGGTGCTCGGAAGCCACGTAAGCCAGGCTGGTTCCTATGTAAACGAGGATATGCTCCGCTTCGACTTTACGCATTTTGAAGCTATTTCCAGGGAGCAGCTCCAGCAGGTCGAAGATATAGTAAACAACGAGATCCTTAAGTTTACCGACGTAAACTGGGAAGTCATGCCCATTGAGGAAGCCAAGAAGCTCGGCGCTATGGCTCTGTTCGGCGAAAAGTACGGAAATGAAGTCCGCGTCGTTACTGTTCCGGGATTCTCCGTTGAATTCTGCGGAGGAACTCACGTGGCCAACATAGGACAGATCGGCGCTGTGCGCATCGTGTCCGAATCCGGCGTAGCCGCAGGCACAAGGCGCATCGAGGCTGTCACCGGAGCCGGCATCCAGAAGCTGCTCAGGGAAGAACAGGCTCTCGTTGCCGAGACCGCGGCGGCTCTCAAGACCAACGCCAGCGGCCTTGTAAAGAAGGCTGAGGCGGTCACCGAGGAACTTAAGGCCGTAAAGAAGGAACTCGAGCAGGTCAAGGCTGAAAGCCGCAGCTCCGGACTCGCGGACCTCATCAAGAACGCTAAGGAAGTAAACGGAGCCAAGCTTATAACCGCTTACTTTGAGGATATGACGATAGACGAGCTCCGCTCCATGTCCGACCAGGTAAAGGCCTCTGAAAAGAACGCCGTAATGGTATTCGCGGCGCTCAACGGCGAAAAGACAACTCTTATGGTATCCGTTGCGGACGCTATGCTGGAGAAGGGCGTTCACGCCGGCCAGATGATCAAGCAGATCGCGGCTGTATGCGGCGGAGGCGGCGGCGGAAAGGCCGATATGGCCCAGGCCGGCGCTAAAGACCGTTCAAAACTGCCCGAGGCGTTTGATCTCGCAGAAAAGATTCTTGCACAGATGTAAAAACACGGATATAATAAAGTGTCAAATATAGTCAAAGGAGGTTTGGGCATGGATAGAAAGACGATATTGTTTAACAACCCGGACAGATCTGAAGAACATACTACCGAAGAGATCCTTCGCAGCGTTTACGAAGCGCTCGAAGAGAAGGGTTATAATTCCATCGACCAGATGGTTGGCTATATATTATCCGGAGATCCTTCTTATATAACCGGACACAATAATGCCAGGAATCTGATCCGCAGGATCGAAAGGGACGATCTGGTCGAAGAGCTTTTAAGGAGCTATCTTAACAAATGAGGATAATGGCCCTCGATATAGGGGACAAAACAGTGGGCGTCGCGGTGAGCGACGCCTTACTCATAAGCGCGAACGGCGTTACGACAATTGAGCGCGTCGGTGCCAGGAAGGACACCACCAAGGTGCTCGAGCTGGCGGACGAATACGAGGTCACGACGATCGTCGCTGGCCTTCCGCTGATGCTTTCCGGTGAAGACAGCCCGCAGACACAAAAGGTGCGTGACTTTGTCGAGCTTCTGAAAAACAAGATAAGGAGCACCGGCAGAAAGATAAACGTCGAGTTCCAGGACGAGCGTTTTACCACAAAGATCGCCGAAAACGTGCTGATAGAAGCGGATATGTCGCGCAAAAAGCGCAAGGAGATAATCGACAGGCAGGCCGCTGTGGTCATACTGCAGAGTTATCTTGACAAGCTGCGCATTGCCGCCGCAAGGGAAAAGGGATGAAGAAGCACGCGATAATCCCGATATTCATAGCGCACAGGGGATGCCCTCACAAATGCGTGTTCTGCAACCAGAACGCGATAACCGCCCGCTCCAGGGATGTCACTCCCGATGACGCGCGGCGCATTATTGAGGAATACCTTCCGACATTGCAAAACAGAGGCCTTGAAGAGATCGAGGTCTCTTTTTTCGGTGGAAGCTTTACAGGGATCCCGATAGAACAGCAGAAGGCGTTCCTTGCTGTGGCGAAGGAATATAAGGACGCCGGCCTTATACAGAAGATCCATATGTCCACAAGGCCGGATTACATTGACCGGCGCATACTGGACAACCTTAAGGAATACTCCGCGGATGTCATTGAGCTCGGAGTGCAGTCGTTTGACCCGGAGGTACTGCGATTAAGCGAACGGGGGCACGATGTTGAGACTGTTTACAGGGCCTGCGAACTTATAAAAGAGTACGGATTTACGCTTGGAATACAGCTGATGATAGGACTGCCTGGAGATTCGTATGAAGCCTGCATGGATTCAGTAAGGCAGACTGTCACGATCGGCCCGCGGATAGCGAGGTTGTACCCGACGGTCATAATAACGGATACCGAGCTGTACAGAATGTATCTCAGAGGCGATTATAAGCCGTTTTCACAGGAGAAAATGCTGCTGACGGTAAAGGATATGTACAAAGCGCTTACAGCGGCGGGTATCAAAGTTATACGCGTAGGGCTGAAGAGTTCGGCTCTGATAAACGACGGTTCCGACAGCAGTGTGGCGGGGGATACATACCACCCCGCATTCCGCCAGCTTCTGGAAGGCGAGCTCGCTAAAGACGAGATAGAGGCTCAGCTCAGGTCTCTGTGTCCTGACGGAGGACCGGCGGAGATAGAAATACACACCGCACCGGAAATGATGTCAAATGTAGCCGGACACAAGGGTGTTAACAGAAAATATTTTACTGAAACATATCCGGAAATCAGATTTTTCTATATAAATGATGCCGCTGCTGACGGTATCAGGGTGCTCAGAAGATGAAAAGTGTATGGATATCTGAAGACGCTGATCCGCGTCTGGCTGAATATCTGGGATCTGCCGGCAGGCAGGTGTGCAGGGTGCCGCATACAGCTGCTGTCGGTCACGCGGTCTCTGCCCACCCCGACATTTATATGTGCAGACTCGGCGCGGGTGCCGAGGCTGAAGTGTTTTTCGGCGATCCGTCGGAGCTCGGTCCTGATTACCCGCAGGATGTGCGCTTTAACGCAGTCGTTACTTCAAAATATATTATTTCTCTGAACAGGGTCACTAGCCCGATGCTGATATGCGCCGCGGAAAAGCTGTACCCGGGCATTCGTCTCATTAATGTTCCCCAGGGATACACGAAGTGCAATATGGTCGTGATAGACGATACACACTTTATTACAGAGGACGCCGGGATCGCAAAAGCGCTCTCAAAATACCCTGAAATAACCTGTATGACTGTATCCACGGGCCATGTTGCCCTCCGGGGCTTAAAAAACGGCTGTCTGGGAGGCGCAAGCGGCAGGGTGGGGTCAGATATCGTATTTAACGGAGATCTTTCGTCACACCCCGATTTTGAGCGTATAAAAGCATTTATTGAAAACTGCGGTTTAAACACAGTCTGTTTCCCTGAATGGCGGCTGACTGACATCGGAAGCATAATAAGCGAATAGCAAATAGAAACAGCCTATATAACAATTTGTGTTACGAAACTTTCTTAAAGCGATTTGACTTTTTGTGTGAAGTGGGGTATCCTATGCCCCATGAGTAAGAACAAACGTGTGATTTCAGGGCTTTTGTCCCTGATAATACTGCTTTCGATAACGTTTTTCGCTGCTTCGAGGAACGTTTTCAGCAGTGATGAAGTAATTGAAACTGCAGCGGAAGAGCTCGCTGCTGAAGAACTGAATACAGAAAAAGTTGCAATAGAGGAAGTCGGCGCTGTCCCCGGATCAGAAAAGGAGATCAAAGAACATATAAGCGCGTCAGCTACGCAACCCGCGGCCGCCCCGGCAGCGCTGCTCTCAGAAGATCTGTCAGATGTAGCGGACGCTTCGTATACGTATAAAACAGGGGAAAGAACATCGTCCGCGGATGTTGCCGCACTGCAGCCCGGAGTTATCGCAAAGGTCGCGGACATTCCGCTCGACCGCATACACGCGGTATATTACACCATCAATCCCGGAGAACAGCCCTCCGTAAGCGGTGAGAACGAATATGGTTCAGCTATCATAACCAACGCCCAGAAGTACCTCGGCGTTCCTTACGTTGGGGCAAGCGCGGATCCGTCTGTCGGATTTGACTGCTCCGGCTTTGTAAATTACGTCTACAACCAGACCGGTATCTTTGTTCATTCCAAAAGCTGCAGCGGCATCTGGAATGAGGCGCAGAAGGTCAGCGTACCGACCCCCGGTGACATCGTCTTTTTTGTAGATCCGGAGACACGCAGCAGATTTACGCATGTCGGAATATATCTCGGAGACAACAAGATGATCCACGCCGGGACCTCCGGCATCTGCTACACGGATCTCGGCATCAGTTACTGGCAGCCGCGCATCTACGGCTACGGCAGGATAGTTCCCGCTGCCGAAGAAAGTCCCGAACAGGAATAATCAATCATATTTCTTCCGCGCTTTTTCCGCCGTGTTTTCTATTGCGTTCTCAAAACCCGTAAGCGCGGCGAACGGCGCAAACTGGGCAGCCCTGTCACTGAGGGACATCTGCGGATGCTTTGACGAAACGTGCCTGGGCATATCTATGATGTCGCTGTAGAGTTTTTCGCTTTCCGTCATTCCCTGTGGCCTCCGATCTGAGAGTTTCTGTCGCGGGCGGTGGCGTTTTCCTGAAGATCCATTCCCTTAAGTATGGCGTTTTTGCCGTACCGCTCTTTTATCGCCAAGATAGCCTGCTGCTCCTTTTTCTCCTTTTGCCTTGCTTTCTCGGACTCCGCTTTCCGGCGGTCCGCTTCTTCATAATCTGTGAACAGATCGAGCTGTTCCTCGGTCTCTTTGTGTATAGAATCCTCGCTCAGCAGATGATTTGCGTTAAGGTAGAAGCGCCTCACGAGAAGCTTAGGGTCGCTGATGCGCCCGTAGAGCTCCGAGGCGGCTTTTATTATTTCTTTTGCGGACGACGTGGGAGGGGAGAGGTTTATGCTGCCGGTTCCGGGCCTGGGGACTATCCGTCCGTACCAGTCGCGCACCAGTTCTCCTTTATATTCCTGCCCGGCGCTTTCGATATCGTAGCCGACGAACATCGTCAGCTGGTCCGTTACGAGGCCTTTTTTGACCAGGTCGAGCGACAGGCTGTCCGCCATCTCTTTTATGACAGTGTGAGCTTCGGCATTATTGTAGCCTCTGGACAGGACCTGGCCGGAACTGAGACTGTTGGACGACGGTTTATAGTTCTTGATCTCGGCAATTGTGCAGGGTTCCCAACCCCAGGCATGGTCGATAAGAAGCTCAGCGTTTATTCCGAACGTTTTGTAGAGAATGTCTTCGTTGTGAACTGAACACCTCGCGACGTCTCCCATTGTGTACATGCTGAGCTTTGCCAGTCTTTTTGCGTAACCTCTTCCGACGCGCCAGAAATCCGTAATGGGCCTGTGCGCCCAAAGCTCCCTGCGGTAGGACGCTTCGTCCAGCACCGCTATCCTGGCGCCGTTTTCGTCTGCCGGCTTGTGCTTTGCGACTATATCCATGGCAACTTTGCAGAGATACATATTAGTGCCTATGCCGGCCGTGGCGGTAACACCGGTGCTGCTGAGAACCTCGGAGATCAGCTTCCTGGTCAGTTCCTCCGCGTTAAGGTTATAAAGCTTAAGATACTGAGTAGCGTCGATAAACACCTCGTCGATCGAATAGACGTGGATGTCTTCCGGCGCAATATATTTAAGATAGATATCGTAGATTGCGGTGCTGCACTCTATGTAATGGGCCATGCGCGGTTTAGCAGCAATAAAAGAAAGGGAAAGCGAAGGGTCGGACATAAGCGCGTCATAATTGTCCGATGATCCGGAAAACTTTCCGCCCGGAGCGTTTTTCAGCCGCTCGGAGTTTATCCGGCGTACTGCCTGTTTGACCTCGAAAAGCCTTGGACGGCCCGGGATACCGAAGCTTTTAAGGGAAGGGGAGACTGCGAGGCAGATCGTCTTGTCCGTGCGGCTTTCGTCCGCGACGACCAGATTCGTCTTAAGCGCGTCAAGACCGCGCGCCACGCATTCCACGGAAGCGTAGAACGATTTTAGGTCTATGGCAATGTAGGTCCTGTCGGCCATGCTGCCTCCATATCAAAACATTTGTTCACAAGTATTATAACACAAGAAGTACAAAATGTGTTAAAATCATCATATAAAACCTCGCAATAAAAGGAGGAAAAAATGAACAGGAAAATAATTGCCATAGCTCTGGCTCTGATGCTCGTTTTCTGCACCGCGTGCGGAAGATCAGCGGGAAACCAGACAGCGGAGCCTCAGCAGAATACAGAGGGCGCCCCCAAGGCGCCTGTGGAGAGCGAAGGACCGTCCGGAAACGGCGCGGCGGAACCGTCAACAGCACCTGAGACCACAGAACCGGGTCCGGAAGAAGCTCTGACAGACAGAATACAGCTCTTTGCGGATTTCCTTCCGGAATACTGCGTCCCGCTTCTGGACACAGAATCCAACGATCCTCATTTCGATCTGCTTCTCCTGGACGCGGACGATCTTCCGGAGCTTGCGATAATCGAGGACAACTATCATCCGATAGGCGTCCACGTGTTTAAAGCCGTAGACGGACAAGTTAAGGAAGTCGGAGAATTCGGCAGCAGCGGCACCATGCTTTACCGCGAATACCAGAGCATCATCGACGGATTCTATATGGGTATGGGCTCGACCACACACGATGTCGTGGAAGTTAGCGCCGACGGATCGAGCGAGGTCGTAATGACCACCGAGGAATACTACGACGGCCCCAGCGACAATTACCGTTATTTTATAAACGGCGAGGAGGTCGACGCGGACGTCTATTACGAGGCGGACGCCGAATGGCAGAACATAGAGAGCAGCGTCATCTATTATGAAAAAGGTCTTCGCTACATGGATTATAAAGAAGATCTTTTCGACGCTCTCATGGACCGTTACAACAATCCTCCCGCAAAGGAAGAATACAGCTATTACGGGGATCCGATCGATCTCGACGCCGTAGTCGGCTCCTGGACGCTCTACCGCTACGAAACAGAAGGCGAGGACGGATACGCCGGGGAGAACGGAACTGTCACGACCCTTACTGTCTACGAGAACGGCACTCTCGATTATTACTACAAGAATATGTATGAGGATGCCGTGGATCTGAAAGGCCTTGAATTCGTCGAGAAAGACGGCCTTATGAGCTTTGAGTATACGGACGGGTACGGTCAGCTCATAACCAACAGCATCGTAGGCATGACCGCGGACGGCGAGCTTGAGATGTCCGTATCGTTTGAATATCCCGACGGGACCTACGGCGGAAGCGAATGGTTCTACGTAAGAGCGGATTAGTTTAATTAATTGTCGGAGAGATGGGAAAACTATATTTTGTACGGCACGGAGAGACAGTCTGGAACGCGGAAAACAAGATCTGCGGCGCCACTGACAGCCCGCTGACGCAGCTGGGGATTGAACAGGCGCGCAGTCTGGGAAAAGCGGCAGTCGAGCAGGGAATACAGGCAGACCTGATACTGTATTCTCCGCTTTCGCGCGCAAAGGATACCGCGGAGCAGATAGCTGATATGACCGGAATTCCCATGCGCGCCGAGCCAAGGCTTGTTGAGCAGAACTTCGGACGTTACGAAGGGACTCCGCGAAACAGCGAAGAATTCCAGCTTGCCCGGCAGCAGTTCGCGCTGGGTTACGGAGGGGAGACCTCTTTAAGGCTTGCGCAGAGGATCTACAATCTTCTGGACGAGCTTACGGCAGATCCGGAGCACGTTTACATGCTCGTTG
>JAFYFK010000037.1 GCA_017543805.1 Bacillota bacterium
CAGGCCGCCGCGCAGGCGAATATCTGCGCCGCGTTGCCGACAAGCTTTCCCGGATCCTGCAGAGGGATGACCGAGTGCAGGAAGTCGTTCCGGAAGAACGCCAGGTATATGCCCTGGGGTCCGTAGACTGCGGCCTCGGCAGGGAGGTCTCTTGCGGCGGAAGCCCACAGCCGGGACAGTCCGTAAAACACAGCCGCCTGGCCTGCCCACAACAGAAGCAGGCAGATGACGCCGCAGACGAAGTGCCAGATATAGGCTGACTTTTCGGAGATCTGCAGCCTGCGGAAGGTGTAGGTTACAATTGACTGGGTCTTGGCAGCCCCGGAGTTCATGCAGATGACCGCTATCGCCAGGAATGCCGCGAAGAACGGGAGGACCAGCCAGGATTCGGCAACCGCCTCATCAAAGCTTGGCTGACGTATGCCGCGCCAGCAGAAAAGTCCTGCCTCGGTCAGCGCCATGACAGCGATCGCTGTCGACGTTTTGTAGACAGAACTGCGGAGATACAGTTCCAGAACCGACAGATGCGCTTTAAACTTTCCTGCCGGACGCGCGCCGACGTTTTTAATATTTAAAACCTCTTTTGACATTACGCTTCCTCCCAATACTTCCTGATCAGATCCGCTGCCCCGTCCGCGTCAAGCCCGGTCTGCTTAAGAACGCGCACCATGCCGAGGACTTCCTCCTCCAGCAGTTCGGCCTTAAGCTGCTCCAGCTTTTCCGCGCTCAGCGTCATAACGCTGCCGGAACCCGCGCGGCTTTCGATGAGCCCGGCTTCCTCCAGCAGCGCAAAAGCTTTCTGCACAGTGTTGGGATTTATCCCGAGCCTGGCTGAAAGCACGCGCCTCGACGGCAGCTCGTCACCGTCCGCGACCGTCCCCGCGACCGCGCCCCTTTTGATATAGTCCAGGATCTGCTGGTATACCGGCAGCTTCCCGTCTGCTTTAAAATCGTCAAATGTGATCATCTTTTATCCTGTTTTGCAACTGTATTAGTCGAATAATACGCTTTTCAACTGTATGATACGAGTAATACGGTTGCCTGTCAAGAGTATTTTTTGCTTTTTTTCGCAATATGTTCAGCAAAACTACACAAAAGTCTGCGTAAATATATATTGGGTGTGAGTCAGCCGCATTTCGCGTGACATTGCATCTGTGATACAATTTCTATAAGGGAAAGGGGGTACCTATGGGTAAAAAGGAAAAGATCATTTCCGCAATCATTCTTGTTTTATTTGTTGCAATTATCGTAGTACTGGCCGTAGGACTCAGCGGGCTGGGCAAAAGCGAACCTTTGCCGGCCGCGCAGGGAGGAGCCGGACAGGCATCAGAAACGCCGAGGACTCCGAGGCTCATCGAGATCGAAAAAGAGGTCACCGCTGAGATCATTCAGGACGGCCTCAGGGACATGGGCTTCCTCGTGACGCAGGAATACGACTGCACAGGCGTCGTAGGCGCGTCAAAGGTCAAGACCATTTTCAACATCGAGATTCCGTTTACAGAATCGAGCTATCTTATTTCTTATGACGCCACGGTCGAGGCGGGCATCGATTTCACCAAGGTGACGGTCGATAAGGACGATTCGGCCAAGGTCATTACGGTCCACATGCCCGACGCGGAGATCAAGAGCGTTTCGATCGACCACGACAGCTTTACGCTGTATTCGGAAAAGGACGGTCTCGGCACAAAGATGACCGTCAAGGATTTCAACGATTCTCTGGTGGAATACGAGGCTACTGTAAGGAAGAAGGCCGTGGACAGAGGCGTGCTTGAAAACGCTGCCGAGAACGCGCGGCTGGTCGTGGGCAATTTTGTCCGCAGCCTTGTGGACACCACGGAATACAGGATCAACGTAGAGTAGGAGGCGCGTATGCAGGAAAAGCTTCTTAAAAATATCGCTATAGCGATGGCTCTGGTGCTGATCGCTTGTGTTTCGTTCTTCTTCGTAGCGGAGAGGGCCAGCTCCACGCAGAGCAACATGGCGACCATAAAATCCCTGGACGACAAGGCGGAGACGGTGCTTAAACTTACTGCCACCGCGACGCTGGCGTCGATAGGAATTTCGGCCATCCCGGATGACACCGCGACGCCGATAGCGGACAAGCTGACGGACTTTGTCGAGTACTTTCTGCTGATCCTCTGCGTACTCTACGCGGAAAAGTACCTGCTGACGCTGCTCGGCGCGGCGGCCTTTAAATGGCTTATCCCGATCGCCTGCGTCCTGGGCATTGTAAGTCTGTTCTGGAAACCGCACATCACAAGGCGGTTGGCGACCAAACTGGCGGTCTTCGGCCTGGCGATATTCCTGACGATCCCGCTCAGCATCAACGTTTCCGACAAGATCTACGAAAGCTATCAGGGATCCATAAACGAGACCATCTCCGTGACCGAAGACTTTACGGAGGAGACCGCGCCGCTGACGGAAGCGTCGGACAAGAACATAATCTCGACCATCCTCAAGACTATATCCGAGACCGCCTCCGGGCTGTCGGAGAAGGCGTCGCGCATCCTCAACAGATACGTCGAGGCGCTCGCGGTCATGATCGTGACCTCGTGCATCATACCGATACTGATCCTGGTGTTCTTTATCTGGCTGATAAAGATGGTGACGGGCATAGACCTGTCGGACCGTTTCCCGCGGATGCCGGGAGGGCCAAAGCCGCCCAAGCTTAAAGAAGGCGAAAACAAGGCATAACAAAAAGGGTACCGGAAATTCCGATACCCTTTGCTATAATCTCAAGACCCTGCGCCGGACGCGGGGTTTTTTATTGGCCGCTGGCGCCGTAGTTGGAGAGGACCCTTGCGGAGGGGTCGTTTACGTCGCAGCCTTTCCAGTTTTTGTTGGGCATCCAGAAAGCTTTTATCATGCGGGCCTGGCCGGGATAGTATTTTTCGAAGATCTC
>JAFYFK010000284.1 GCA_017543805.1 Bacillota bacterium
ATACAAGCCCTGACGTAAGCAGGGCTTGTATGTAATGTTTGATGGAATTATTTGCCGGCTGCAGCAGCTTCTTCTTTCGCCGCTTTTGCAGCCAGGCGCCGGGCCTTTCCGGGACTGATGATACCCGCAGCCTTTCTGGACTGATAGACGTTAAGGGCAACAGCTATAAGGATGATGACGCCCTGGATCGTCTTGCTGTAGTCCGAAGGAATACTCAGCAGGATCTGCATATTGTCGAGGATACCTACGAACAAAGCACCGAACACTGCACCGAAGATATCGCCTTCACCACCGGCCAGGTTGATGCCGCCGACCATCATTGCCAGAAGCACTGTACCTTCATAGCCTTTCGCGGTGGTACAGCCGGCGACCATGTTGAGCGATACAAGGATCATGCCTGCAAAAGCCGCGCACAGAGAGCAGATGATATAGGCGATGATCGTGTGGCGCCTTGTGTGGATACCTACGAGTTCAGCAGCCCTGTTGCTGCCGCCGACAGCGTAAAGCCTGCGGCCATACGTAGTCTTCATGAGGATGAAGCCTGTAACAAGAGCGACTGCGATAAAGAACCATACCGGCATCGAAAGCCCCAGGAACTTCGCATTGCCCAGGAAAGCAAAAGGATCATAACCTGTCTGTCTCGCCGGATAGTAGAAGCCGCCGGCTGTGATATAAACCACGAAGCCGTAAATGAGGTACTGGGTTGCAAGCGTTACTACGAAGAACGGCAGGCCGAGATATGCTATCAGTACACCATGCAGAAGGCCTACTACCAGACCGGCCAGCAGGCCAAGAAGCAGTCCTCTTATGAAGCCTGCGGTCGTGTAGCCGCTGTTGAACCAGTTCATTGCAAGAAGCGATCCGGAGAGAGCGGCCATGGAGCCGACGGAAAGATCTATGCCTCCGATAAGCACTACGAAAAGCATACCGCAGGCCATAATGCCGTAGATCGCGATTGCGAGAAGGATGCTGGACCAGTTGGTGGACGTAAAGAATTTGGGTTCACCGATGGCCATGATAATGAAGATGATAACTATCAGCAGAGCTCTCTGACCCCAGGAGCTGCCCATGAATCTTTTGAATTTTAACATAAAGCTCTGCCCTCCTCTGTATGAACACCGGATCCTGCCAGAAGGATCGCTTCCTGCGTAACATTCTCATGCATGAATTCTTCGAAGAATACACCGTCATGAATGACCAGTATACGGTCGGATACGCTCATAAGCTCAGCAAGGTCCGAGGAGACCATGATAACGATATGGCCTTCGTCGGCAAGCTCGCGCATATACTGATAAAGATCGGCTCTGACGCCGACGTCAACGCCGGCAGTCGGTTCGTCGAGCAGGAGAACATTAGGATGACGGGCGAGCCATCTGCCCAAAACGACCTTCTGCTGGTTACCGCCGGAGAGGTTTCCAACGGGCAGGTTTCTCATTGGCGGACGTACGTCATAATCCTTTATGCCGCGTTCAGCCAGTTCGACTTCTTTTCTTGAACTGACGATGCCGTGAGGAGCAATCTGGTCATAGCTTGCAAGCGCGAAGTTCTGCTGAACGGAAAGCAGAGGGATAAATCCTTCCTGACGTCTGTCTTCAGGCACAAGACCGAAGCCTTTTTTCATGTTCGCAAGAATACGATGGCTTGTGGGCTGTCCGTTGTAGGTGATAGTACCGGAATCCTGTTTAAGTGCACCGTAAATGCAGGAGATAAGCTCTGTACGGCCGGAACCGACGAGTCCTCCGATACCGAGGATCTCTCCGCCGTGAGCGGTAAAGCTGATTCCTTTGAGCATGTTTCTGTAATAGAGATCTTTTACTTCAAGGATATTATTGTCATTTACCGGCTTGCGTACATAGTCATCGGCATTTTTGAGCTTATGCCCGATCATCATTTCGATGACGCGGCGGGGTTCTATTTCTTCCTTTTCAAGAACGCCTACATTTTCACCGTTTCTCATGACCGTCAGTCTGTCGGAGAGACGATAGACCTCATCAAGACGGTGTGAGATGTAGAGGATGGCAGCACCCTTGCTTCTTAAGAAATCTATAGTATTGAAAAGCGTTTCCGCTTCGGTAGCGGCAAGAGAAGCTGTAGGCTCGTCCATGATGATAAGCTTTGCTCTTACGGCAAGGGCCTTCAGGATCTCGACCATCTGGCGCTTGGCCATTCCGAGAGTCTCGACAATAGCATCGGGATCGATGTCGAAATTGTATCTGTCTATAAGCTCCTTGGTAGCCTTGCGCATGGCTTTCCAGTCGGGAAGACCGAACTTTCCTTTGATCTCCTGTCCGAGATAGATGTTCTCAGTGACTGTCAGGGCAGGGAGCAGTGAAAGTTCCTGGTAAATAACGGAAATGCCGGCTTCACGGGAATCCTGACGGGTCTGGATGTTGACCATTTTGCCGTCCATGTAGATCTCGCCGCCGTCACGCGTATACACGCCCGTTATTATCTTGATGATAGTAGATTTTCCGGCACCGTTTTCACCCATCAGCGCATGTACTTCACCGCTGCGGACCTCAAGGTCGACGTTTTTGAGGACCTGGATGCCGTTGAACTGTTTCATTATTCCTTTGCATTCAAGGAGGACATGTTTATCGTCTGACATACTATTCTTTTCCTCCTTTAATTATTCTTTTTTCTCATTCGGGCGGTGTAAGCCCTCGTGAACTGTGCGTCAAAGCTGGTTGCAATAATAATGAGCGCGCCCTGGACCATCTTCTGCCAGTCAACGTTAAGCCCGTATTTGAGCATGCCGTTTGTGAGCATCATGAAGAATACGGAACCAAGCACCGCGCTTATGGAGCTTCCGAATCCGCCGGACATAACGATACCGCCGATAACGCAGGCTGCGATAGCCTGGAATTCCATCGCGTTTCCAAGCGAAGGGGTAGCGGTATGGTTATAAGCTACCGTAAACACGGACGCCACGCCGCACATCGCGCCGCAGATCATATAGTTGATGGCTTTGATCCTGTAGATCCTTACGCCGGACATCTGGGCGGATTTTTCGTTGGAACCTACGGCATATGTATGCATTCCGAATCTGGTCCTGGTCTGTAAAAAGTAGATTATAAAGGCCAGGATGAGCCAGACTATAACACTGTAATAGATGATGCCGACTTTTCCTCCGAGAAATTCCACGCCCGGATTCTTGATGCTCTGGTTGAGCTGGCGGCCCATCTTGTCACGGAATGTAAAAATAAGACCGAGACCCGTATAGGCGAAGCCGGCAGCAAGTGTCGCAACGAAAGGAGCAATATGCAGGTGGTTTACAAGTACGGAGTTTATGAAACCAAGACCTACGCCTACCGCGATAGCAAGGATAACACAGACGACACCGGGGGCGCCTGCATGAGCAAGCCTTGCAAGAATACAGCCTGAGAAGCAGACGATACCGCCGGCGGAAAGATCGATGTTGCCGCTTATGATAACGCCGCTCATACCGATCGCGATAGTTCCTATGTATGCCGATTCACGCAGCAGCTGGGAAATATTGCTCATCGTAAAGAATGAGTTGCTGGTCAGGCCGAAGAAGAGTGCCACGGCGACTACCAGCAGCAATGAAATTAGTAATCTTATCTGTTTGATATTCATTCAGAATATTCCCCCAAAAAACAAATAGAAAAATGCTATTCCGGAAAATTCTTATTAAATAAACGGGACCCGGCCACAGGACCGGGCCCCGTTTATATTACGGAATATTATTTTTTATCAACTGACAAAGCGCAGGAGAGGGATCAAACCATTCCTGTCATCGGCCAGCGGGAAATGATGATCATATCGGCAGCATTGTCCGGAGTGATCGGGAACACTTTAAGACCGATCTCGGGTGTTGCGTCAAGACCCATTGTTGCAGCGGTCTGTCCTGTCATAGCGAAGTAGAGGCCGAGGCCCATTGCAACTGACATTTCTGTGTAGTAATCGGAAAGAGTCAGACCATAGAGAGCCTTGCTGCCTGCTTTGATGGCGCCAAGGGTTCCGGGGCCGCCGATGTTTCCGTAAACAACGATAGATCCGTCATCTTTGCCTGCTGCTTCGATAGCCTGAAGAGCGCCAGAGGTGACATCATCCATAACGCCGTATACGATATCGATGTTGTCATATTTTGTAAGGATATCACGCATTGCGGTGTTCGCATCTTCCTGTGAGAAGTTATCGATGTTTCTGTCCTCAAGCAGAGTCCAGTTGGTGTTTTCTGACATGTAATCAAAGAAACCTACTGACTGAAGGTTGGTAGATGTCATAGCTGCCGGGCAGTCGATGATTACAACGTTCTTAGCTGAGTCTGCACCGAATTCTTCTGCAAGAACTTCTGCTGCGGTATAGCCGGCGAGATAGTCAACGCCGCGGACATGCAGTGAATGGACGGCTTCGCAGTTAAGGTTAAGGGTGATGCAGGCAACGCCAGCCGCCTCTGCCTCAGCTACCGGAGTCGTGAGGGAGACCGGGTCTGCGCATTCGATAAACAGAGCATCGTATCCCTGGTTCACACAGTCGTTGACCATCTGGATCTGGGTCTGGACATCATATCCGGGATCAAAATAATCAATAGTGATTGTATCGGCATAGGGCTCAAGCATATCTTTGAAAGCGATCTCAACGAGCTTGTTTGTAGCTCCTGCTGTGGAGATTGGGATGTAAGCTAATTTCACGCTGTCGGTATTAAGATCGAGAACGTGAGTGTCTTCTGCAGATGCGGGTACTGTCGCAGTAGATGCCGCAATTGCGAAGCACATTACAGCTGCGAGAGCCAGGCTGACGATTTTCTTGAATTTCATTCTTGTTTTTCCTCCTTAAAAATACTTATGTTTTGCTGAAAATGCGGTCGTACGCTCCTTTACAGGCGGCCGAGGTTGACGGGTTGCGATGCGGAGACCCGGAAACAAAATGCACTATAAAAATAATGAAATGTTTTCGAGAGTGTTGAATGTTACGGCAATTCATTCGATGTTAACCCTGCAAGCATATTAAAGTATCATTTCATTAAAAGTATCGGATTTGTAAATAGCATTGCTGCTATAAAGCAATCTCTATACGTTTTATAAATAGATACGATAAATATACTGAATGTCATAAACAGATTACTCTAATAGATAGAATTTGTCAATTAAAATTGAACAAAATCAGATATAAAGAGCATCGCAAAGTATGGTAATTATAGATAAAAAGCGGTGCCGGAATAACTGTGCCATGTTTTTTATGCAACATGCTTTTATCTAAAAAGAATAATCATTAATCTATGCCAAATTGTTAATTTACAATTGCGCATTTTATTAAAATGACATAATATTATAAATAGTATGCAGTAACGGGTTTGTCTTTTACCAAAAGCGGAGATACGGAAAAAGGAATGTGCCCGTGCGGCTGTCATTCGATGGACAATGCAGTAAGGAAATCCAAGGAGGAAGAAAGAATGCCTAACGTAAAAGTCGACATCAAAGCCGACAAAAAAGTCCTTAAGGCAGCCAGCCTTATGGGTCCGCGTGCCGGCCTTCCCACGTCCATAGAGTCAGATGCGAACGGAAAGATCACCAGGATCCGCCCGTTTTATTATGACGAAAATTATGACTGGGAAAGCAAAAGACCCTGGAAGATAGAAGCCAGGGGATCGGTATTTGAACCTCCCAGACACTCACTTCCGGCGAACTATTATCTTAGTTACAAAAAGCGCGTGTATTCAAACAACCGCGTGCGTTACCCGCTGAAGAGAGTAGACTGGGACCCCAACGGCGAACGTCATCCTGAGACAAGAGGAAAAGCGAGATACGAGCGCATTTCCTGGGATGAATGCACAACTATCGTAGCTAACGAACTTAAACGTCTCAGAGACAAATACGGCATGGACTGCGTCCTTGCGGAAGCAGACATGCACGGCGAAGGAAAACACGTAGCTCCTTCACACGGATGCATGAACCGCCTGCTTTCCATTATGGGCGGCTACACCGTACAGATGCGTAACCAGGACTCATGGGAAGG
>JAFYFK010000285.1 GCA_017543805.1 Bacillota bacterium
ATGTAAATCTTGCGGGCGAGGTCGTCCGGAACGACTGTCTGGCTCTTCCAGGGCGCCGCGAGGCATTCCTTTATTGCCTTGGGGTCGTAGAACCAGTTCATCTCGGCCGCCGGTGTAGCGTTTCCGGGAACGTCTATGTCTCCGCCCATGTAGATTATCCCTGCGGCCTTCTCGGCTATGGACGGGTCTTTTCTGAGAGCCAGCGCAACGTTGGTCGCCCCGCCGACGGCCATTATCGTGACCTCACCGGGATATTTATTTACGGATTCTATCATGAAGTCCCATGCGCTCTGATCTTCCGCGCGTGTCGTCGGATATCCGTAGAGCGGCTCCGAAGCCAGATGCAGATAGTCCGTGGAACGCTTCGAAAGGTCGAAGTAATCGTTGGTGCTGAAGTCCCAGTAAGCGCCGCAGTAATACGGGGTGCCGTAGACCTTCTCCTCTTCCCTCATGTTGCGGAAGCCGTCAAGAGGTTCGTCCGTGCCCTGATACACCTTAATGTCCGGACGGCCGATCAGCTCCAGCTGGCGAAGACCGGCAACTGTCGCCTCAGGCACAAATACATTGCCGCCGACGCTGCAGACGCCGAGCAGCTCCAGCTCTCCAAGGCTGTCCGCCTGCGCGACCATAAACATGCCGAGCGCGTCGTCATTTAAATATGCAAGATCCGAATCGAAGATTACTTTTCTTTTCATGGTGACCTCCTCCTTAAGCCAAACAGTTTACAGTTTTATTATACACGAAATCTCCCGGCGTGTCTCAAACTACGCAAAACGGCTCAGATCCACAGTGCATGCGCCGCCTGAGATCGCAACAGGGATAGCTTTGCTGAACGAATAGATGGTAGGCACCAGCTCAGGCACATCGAAAACATATACCAGCACTACTTTTTTGAAGGGATCCACTATCCAGTATTCCCGGACTCCCGAATCGGCGTATTTCGCAAGCTTTATGCGCTTATCCTTATTTTCCGACCAGGGAGAGATTATCTCAACAGCCAGATCCGGAGCGCCGTAGATCTTGTCTTTCCAGCTGATTTTTTCCTTATCGCAAACGACAAGAACATCCGGCTGAACAACCGTTTTATTGTCTTTGCCAAGTTTAACATCTACCGGTGAAACAAAAACCTTACAGACTTTATTATGGGCTTCTATGCATTGATACAGCTGAAGAACGATCTGCAGTACCAGAGCCTGGTGCAGCGGAGTCGGCGAACCCATATCGTACACGACTCCGTCGATCAGTTCGCACCTCTGATCCTCCGGGAAGGCCTCGTAATCGTCTACTGTATATTCTCCCTGCTGTTTTCCGTAATAAGCAGGCAGCTCCGCGGAAATATCGCGCAGCGCGAATGCCGATCTGTCCTCCAGCAGACCTTCAAGCTTTGCAATCACATCGTAACGGGGATTATCTGTGTAGCCATATAAATAATTCTGAATAGTACCTTCCGGAATTCCTGTCAGTTCCGCCATACGTTCAAAAGTAAGCCCCAGCTCTCTTTTGCGCGTCATCATCTCGTCCCGTGTCATACTGTAATCTCCTTATTATTAAGGAATATTTCCTCATTTTTAAGTATATTTTACCCGAATTTAAGGAGAAAACAACAGTTTCGCCGCAAACTTCACAAAACACAGCCCCATTAAGAAACGAACAGAACAAAGTATTGACTAAGAAGGAAGTATACTTTACAATATATTTAGTGTTTGCAAACATTAAATATCCGAGCATTTTAATGCTTGCAAACACTAATAGCAATTGTTTGATGAATTAAATCATCACCTGTTTTTATTTGAGGCAGCCAAATGGATTTCTACGAATTAGACAAACTGTATATCTTATCTGACCGCAGAGTCCGCGAAACATCATTAGATTTTACAAGACATCTGGCAGAAAAGATCGATTGGAACGACCGTCTCATCTCTCTGATGGGTGCAAGGGGTACCGGCAAGACTACGCTGCTTCTGCAAAGAATCAAAAAATCATTCGATGATCCTCATAAAGCGGTATACATGTCGCTTGATCATTTATGGTTTAAAGCCCACTCCTTATATGACGCAATAGAAGCTCATGTTCATAATGGCGGAACGCATGTGTTTTTGGATGAAGTTCATTATCAGGATGACTGGGAAACGCTGATCAAAAACATTTATGACGATTTTCCTTCGCTTCACATAGTGTATACGGGTTCGTCCATCCTTAAAATGAAAAAAGCCAGAGCTGACCTTTCAAGGAGACAGGCAGAATATACGCTGCACGGTCTGTCTTTCTGCGAGTACCTTGAATTTGAAGGCATTTGCAAAATTGCGCCTGTTGCTCTGGAGGATCTGCTTAAAGACCACGTTAAATTAGCGTTGGATATCACAGAGGGAAAAACTATCCTGAAATACTTCAGAGATTATCTAAACAAGGGCTATTATCCGTTCTATAAAGAAGTCTCCAGCGGATACGGCAGCCGGATCCAACAAGTAATAAACCAGGTTCTTGACAGTGATTATCCTGCAGCGGAGAATGTGAGCTTCGCAACAATTCAAAAGACTAAAAAGATGCTTATGATCCTTGCTGAAAATGCTCCTCAGACCCCAAATATGTCAAAGCTTTACACTGAACTGGAGACTGACAGAAATCAGGGTCTGAAAATGCTTGCGGCTCTGTCAGAAGCAGAGCTGCTGAACCTCCTGTCCTCGGACTCAATATCCCTGAAAAACATGTCGCGTCCGGACAAAATATATTGTGACAACACTAACATCATGTATGCACTGTACCCAAAAGCGGAAATAGGATGTGTAAGAGAGACATTTTTCCTTAACCAGATTAAATCTTCAGGAAATACTGTTCTTTATCCCAGGCAGGGAGACTTCTTAGTAAACGAAAAATATCTTTTTGAAGTCGGAGGAAAGGGAAAAAGCTTTAATCAAATAAAGGATATCTCTGACAGTTTCCTTGCTGTGGATGATATTGAAATCGGAAACGGAAACAGGATCCCGCTCTGGATGTTCGGACTGTTATACTAATAAATCCTTTATTTTCAGTTTGAAGAATCCCGCATTGGGACCATGCTTATTTCTTAATTTACCTCAGGTTCACACGAATAATACTTTAGAACTGAAGGAATGATCAGGTGTTTCGTAAAACCTTGTAACCAAAAGCTCCCGGCCGTTTACCCGGTCGGGAGCCTTTTGATTGAAATTTATTTGCTTTGCGCTTATTCCGCCATCTTCTTGTACTTTTCGTACCTTGCCCTGGCTTCCGCGAGCATCTTCTCGTAGAGGGCGTCAGCCTTGTCCGGGAAGTTGTTCTTCAGGGACGCGTAGCGGTTCTCGCCCATCATGTAGTCGAGCATCTTGCTGCTGTCGGGTTCCTTGGAGTCGAGCTGGAATGGGTTCTTTCCTTCCAGAGCGAGCCTCGGGTCGTAACGGTAGAGCTGCCAGTAGCCGCACTCGACGGCCTTCTTCTGCTCCAGCTGGGTGCTTCCCATGCCGGCCTTGATGCCGTGCTCGAGGCACGGGCAGTAGCAGATGACGATCGAGGGACCCGGATAATCCTCAGCTTCCCTGATCGCTCTGAGGGTCTGGTTCTGGTCCGCGCCCATCGCGACCTGAGCCACATAGATGTAGCCGTAGCTCATCAGCATTGCGCCGAGGTCCTTCTTTCCTACGCGCTTTCCGCCTGCCGCGAACTTGGCGACCGCGGAGGTCGGAGTAGCCTTGGAGGACTGGCCGCCGGTGTTGGAATAGACCTCGGTATCCAGAACGAGCAGATTGACGTCTCTGTTCTGGGCCATTACGTGGTCGATACCGCCGAAGCCGATGTCGTATGCCCAGCCGTCGCCGCCGATAGCCCAGACGGACTTCTTGGCGAGGTAGTTCTTATTGTCGATTATGAATTTAGCGTCTTCGTTGTCCACGCCTTCAAGAGCAGCGACGAGAGCGTCGGAGACCTCTCTGGTCTTGTCCTTGTTGTCGCGGTCCGCCAGGTAAGCTTCAACCTCAGCGCCTGCGATGCCGGCGGCCTTGAGGCCTTCCAGGTGAACGAGGATCTGGTTGCGGACAGCGTCCTGAGCATGGAAGAATCCGTAGGCAAATTCAGCGTTGTCTTCGAAGAGCGAGTGCTCCCATGCCGGGCCGTTGCCCTTGCAGTCCTTGCAGTACGGAAGTATGGGGGCGCCGCCGCTGTAAGCGGAGCTGCAGCCCGCCGCGTTGGCTATGTACATCCTGTCGCCGAAGAGCTGGCTTACGAGCTTGATGTACGGGGTCTCCGCGCATCCGCCGCAGGCAGCGGAGAACTGGAAGTACGGCTTGGCGAACTGGCTGTTCTTTACGCTCTTGCTGCTGATGACATCCTTCTTGAGGTACTTCTCGTCCATGGCGACGGTGTCGAAGTTCTTCTGCTCCGGCTTCATCTCCTCGAACGGGGTCATTACCAGGGCGCCGTCAGCCGGGCAGGCGGTAAGGCAGACTCCGCAGCCGAGGCAGTCGTACGGGGACAGCTGCATGCGGAAGTTGTATTTTACCTCGCCGAGGCCCTTGGCCGGAACGGTCACGAAGCTCGGATCGACGCCGGCAAGCTCCTCGTCTGTGAGCAGCACCGGACGGATGGCCGCGTGCGGGCACGCCATTGAGCAGCGGTTGCACTGCAGGCACTTTTCGGGGTTCCACTTCGGAACTTCGATGGCCACGCCGCGCTTGCTGAACGCGGAGGTGCCGTTCTCCCAGGTGCCGTCCAGCACGCCGTGCTTGAGGAATACGGATACCGGAAGCTTGTCGCCCTGCTGGCGGTCCATCGGAAGGACTATGTCCTTCACGAAGTCCGAAGCGCCTTCGATGACTCTGCCCGGGGTGTCCGGAGCGGTCTTCCAGCTTTCCGGAATATCGACCTTTACGGCAGCGGTGACGCCGACGTCGACAGCCATGTCGTTGAGGTCGACGATCTTCTGACCGGTCTTCTTGAAGTAGGTGTCATAGTTATTCTTCTTCATGTCCGCGACAGCGACGTCGAGCGGAATGACCTTGGTGAGGGCGAAGAACGCGGCCTGCAGGATGTTGTTGGTGTGCTTGCCGAGGCCGATCTCCTGGGCCAGCTTGACTGCGTCAACAATGTAGAACTGCGCGTTCTTGTTAGCCAGGTCTCTCTTCATCTTGCCGGGCAGGCGGGTCTCGAGCTCCTCAACGCTCCACGGGCAGTTGAGCAGGTAGATGCCGCCTTCCTTGAGGTCTTCTGTCGTATCGTATTTAGTTACGTAGGTCGGAGCGTGCACGCCGACGAAGTCCGCAGAGCTTACCAGGTAGGTAGAGCGGATGGGCTCGTCGCCGAAGCGCAGGTGGCTCTGGGTAAGTCCGCCGGACTTCATGGAGTCGTAGGAGAAGTAAGCCTGGGCATACTTGTCAGCGGTAAGTCCGATTGTGGTGATGGCGTTCTTGTTTGCGCCTACGGTACCGTCGCCGCCGAGGCCCCAGATCTTGGCGGATACGCGGCCCGCGTACGGGATCTCGATATCCTTGTAGTCGAGCGAGGTGTAGGTGACGTCGTCGTTGATTCCGATGGTGAAGTTGTTCTTCGGCGCGTCAGCCTTTAAATTGTCGTATACGGCGACAAACTGTCCGGGGGTCGTATCCTTCGAGGACAGGCCGTAACGGCCGCCTACGACGCGAATATCGCCCCTGCCGGCCTGATTGAGAGCGGTGACCACGTCGAGGTAGAGAGGTTCGCCTACGGAACCGGTCTCCTTGTTGCGGTCGAGGACCGCGATCTTCTTTACGGTCCTGGGCAGAGCGTCGGAGAAGTGCTTTACGGAGAACGGGCGGAACAGGTGGACCTGCAGCATGCCGACCTTGCGGCCCTGCGCGTTCAGGTAGTCCACGGTCTCCTTTACGGCCTCGGAGCCGGAGCACATGATGACGATGACTTCCTCCGCGTCCTCTGCGCCGTAGTAGTTGAACAGCTTGTAGTCGCGGCCGGTGATGGCGTTGATCTGATCCATGTAGTACTGGACCTTGTCCGGAACGATCGCGCTCTTTACGTTGGCGCCTTCCTTGCACTGGAAGAATACGTCCGGGTTGGTGTTGTTTCCGCGGTTGGTGGGGTGCTCGGGATTAAGAGCGTTGGCGCGGAAGGCCTTGAGGGCTTCCCAGTCGACCAGCGGACGGAGCTCTTCGTAGTCGAGGACCTCGATGCGCTGCATCTCGTGGGATGTGCGGAAACCGTCGAAGCAGTGCATAAACGCGTATCTGGAGCTGATCGCGGAAAGATGCGCGACGGCTGCCAGATCCATGCATTCCTGAGGGGAACTGGACATCAGCATGGCGTAGCCGGTGGTGCGGCAGGTCATGAAGTCCGTATGGTCTCCGAATATGGAGTGGTGGTTGGAAGTGACCACGCGGGACGCAATGTGCATAACCTCGGGGAGGAACTGGCCCCCCATGGCGTACATTGCCGGGATCATCAGCATAAGTCCCTGGGACGATGTGAATGTGGTGGTCAGGGCGCCGGCCTGAAGGGAACCGTGGCAGGTTCCGGCGGCACCGGCTTCGGACTGCATCTGGATGACATCAACAGGTGTTCCGAAGAGGTTCTTGCGGCCCTTGGCGGACCATTCGTCGACCTTCTCGGCCATCGGTGACGACGGCGTTATCGGGAAGATCGCTGCAACTTCGGTAAACGCGTACGCTACGTGAGCGGCTGCCGCGTTTCCGTCCATTACGGCGTAGTTCTTTTTCATATGGTTCTTACCTCACTCTAAAAAAATGCATAAGCATTTGCTTACTCATATTTCATTTATTATAATACAAAACATGAACAGAATTGAAGTGGCGGCTTTCGCAAAAGTTAATTTTATTTTAGATATGACAGGCTTTTTGCCCAACGGTTTCCATCAGGTGGAATCTGTGATGCAGGCAATAGAGCTTCATGACGATGTTTCGGTGGAATGGGACGATGACCCTGCTGCCGGCGGCTTTGAGATATTCCTTGAACCGGGTTCCGCAGAGCTTCCGGCAGACGAAAGGAATCTGGCCTACAAAGCCGCGGTCCGCATGAAGGACGCCTTCCGGCCGGACGCGCGCGGAAGGCTTGCGATACATGTTGCCAAGCGCATACCGGTAGCTGCAGGCCTCGCCGGAGGTTCCTCCAACGGAGCCGCGGTCTGCACCGCGCTGGGCCGTATCTGGAACGTTCCCATGGACGACTGGATGCCGGTCGCCGCA
>JAFYFK010000286.1 GCA_017543805.1 Bacillota bacterium
ATCCACGCGTACAGGGACGCCGACTGGCTGGGACAGACGCTGTACGCGCTGTGCCTTCCCGGGACCGTCGCGGCGCTCGTTTTCCCGGACTGGACCTACTATCCGCCGATCCACTTCATAACCATCGAAGGCTTTCTGTTTCACTTCGGCGTTGTGGCATATGTGGTCTTTCAGCTTATTTCCGGCCGCATCCGCCCGTCGCTGCGCGTGCTTTGGAAGGTGCTTGTGTTCCTTGCAGTTGCCGTCCCGCCGATTTATTTCTTCAACAAACATTTCCATACGAATTATTTCTTTGTCAACGTGCCGTCGCCGGGTTCGCCGCTTGAATGGTTCATGCAGGCGTTTGGCGATCCCGGCTGGCTGCTTGGCTACGCGGCGCTGGTGCTGGTCATAATGCTGATGATGGAATTATTGGGCGGAATCAGACGCAAATAGAAAACTGCCGGTCGTAATGACCGGCAGTTACTGTTCTATAAAGGATCTTCCTTACAGATATCTGTCTATGCTGTCCGCGATCTTGTTTTTAAAGGCTTCAAAGCGGGCGTCGGTCTCTTCACGGCGCGCCCTGGCCTCCGCAAACAGATCCATAAGTTCGCCTGACAGGCGGAAGAACTCCTCCGACGGAGTCCACTGCTGCCTGTACAGGCCTTTTTTATAATTGTCTATGACCACTTCGTAGCGCTCCGCGGCTTTCGCGACGGCGTCGCCCCAGGATATATAAAGTTCGTCCGCGGCGTTCTCACCGACCTTCCGCATCGTCTGCTTATCCGAAGATATCCTGGCCAGCAGCACTGCGAGGCTTGCGGCGTTTTCTTCAATAAGGAACCCGTTCTGCCTGTTCGTGACCCCTTCCGCCGCGCAGCTGCCCTTGATCAGCACTGAAGCGAGGCTGCAGGCCGCGGCTTCGCGGACCACAAGGCCGTTTGTGTCGAAGCTGGACGGGAAGAGGAACAGATCCGCCCTGCAGTACCACGCGCAGAGAGCTTCGCGGTCGTAGATGGCACCGGTAAATATTATGCGGTCTTCGAGCCCCAGCGATCTGACATAAGCTTCGATCTCCTCCCTGTCTGCGCCGTTTCCGACAAATACCATGCGGAAATCCAGGTCCTGCGACCTGAGGGCCGCAAGCGCGTCGATAATTATACGTATGCCCTTGTACCACATAAGCCTTCCGACAAACAGGAACAGCGGCACGTCTTCCGGGAAGCTGTGATCCGCGGTCAGTTCCATATAGCGGTCTTTGGGGAGCCTGTGTTTGGGCACGTCCACGCCGTTTTCCATGACGATGTAGTCGCCCTGGTAGCCGAGGGAGCGCAGATTCTCTCCGGCGCCTTCGCTCACCACCCAGACCTCGTCGCATCCGCTGACGTTGTTCACGAGCGTGGAGATGGCGCTCTCCTGGATCAGTCTGGATTTTATGGCTTTTTCGATATCGATGTCGAATTTGGTGTGGTAAGTCATTACCAGCGGCACGTTGAGCACGTCCTTGAGGTTGCGCGCAAGAACAGTCGAAGCCACTGGGCAGTGGGAGTGGAGGACGTCCGGCTCTTTTGCTTTTATCGCGGTGTAGGCCGCCGGCGAAAACGGTATGCCTGCTATGTAGCCTACCTGGCTGCGCAGGTCGAGACCGGCGTAGCGCACGACGGGAAAATCAAAGGAGGAATCGTCGGCGCCGGGGTATTCAGGCGTGACCACAAAGGGCTTATGCCCCAGTTTTTCAAGTTCCCTGCCGTAATTAACTACGGCATTTGCCACTCCGTCGATCTCCGGCGGGAATGAGTCGTTCAATAAGCAGATGTTTCTTTGCATTTTTCCAAACCTTTTAATATATGACGGCTTCTGCCGCCCGTCATTATAGTATAAAACCACTGAATTAAACTTCAAGTACTTGTCATGTAAATTGCGGGGTTATATAATCTCAATTGCGGAAAATATTTTTCGATTTCGGAAAACGGGGAACAGTTTATGAAATACCAGGACGAGCTGTACATGAAGCTCGAAAAACAGTCAAACGAGATAATCGCGAAGCTTCCGGGCTTTGCGAAGAAGTTCTTTAACCACATAAAAGGCCAGGGCATGTCCCCGCGCACCAAGCTGCAGTACGCCTACGATATGCAGCGCTTCTTCAAGTTCCTCGAAAATTCGGCGGGTTTTAAGGATACGAACTTTACAAGCTGCACCGCGGCAGAGGTCATGGATAAACTGACGGTCGAGGATATACAGGAGTACGTCGACACGTTGGAATACTACACGGTGGTCAACAGCGACGGCGACGAGGAGCAGAGGCTTGCTTCGCCGTCGATCAAGGCGCGCCGGATATCGTCGCTCAGATCGTTTTATAAATATTATTTCAAGATCGGCGACATCGAAAACAACCTGGCGGACAAGATGGATCTGCCAAAGATCCCGGACAAGAACATTTCAGTAATGGACAAGGGGCAGGTGACGAGGATACTCGAGGCCGTCAAAGACACCGAAGGCCTGAGCGGCCTGGATCTCAGCCGTCACGAGCGGCTTATATCGCGCGACTACGCCATTATGATGCTGTTTTTCGGGACGGGCATACGCGTGTCGGAGCTGGTGGGCGTAAACCTGCTGGATATCGATTTTTTCAACGCTTCGCTGCTGGTCACCCGAAAGGGCGGCGACGAGGACGAGGTGTACTTTGGACAGGAGGTCCAGGACGCGCTGAGCGACTATATGGAAAACGGCCGCGACTGGCTGCTCGGGAAGAACGCCCGGGAACCGGCATTCTTCCTTTCGACGCAGCACAAACGCATAAGTGTGCGCAGCGTGGAGATGCTCATTAAAGGTTACGCGCAGAAAGCGGGCATCAACATGAAGGTTACGCCGCACGCGCTGCGCAGGACCTTCGGCACAAACCTTTACGAGCAGACCGGGGACATCTATCTGGTGGCGGATTCACTGCACCATTCCTCCGTCGAGACAACAAAAAAACACTATGCGCGAATGAGCAAGGACCATAAGCGCATAGCTGCCAAAACTTCGTCGACGCTGCTTGAACCGGACGAAAAGAGACCACGGAAGAAGAAATAATCTATTCGTCTTCCGCTTCGTCGATCTTGCCGGTGTTCATCGCGTGCTCGACCCAGATCTTAAGCCCCTGTATGGAGCGGTCGATGCGGTTGAGCTTTTCGAGGATATTGTCAAAATCCTTCCGCTCAAAATCGTTTACGCGCCCGTCTACGGCTATCTCTGCCAGGCGGGCTTTTTCTTTCTCCAGCGAGCCTATGCCGGCAATAAGTTCGATGGCTACCTGCGAAAAATCCTTAAGCTTCGATTCCGGAACGTACTTCATGCCGATGGGGCATTCGTGCGTGCAGAAATAATTGCAGAGCTCCGGATTCCTGTAACCGGTCTCCATCATAAGGACTTCGTCAGGATGCGGCAGAGACTTTCCGCTCTCGATCTTTTCTATGCGTTCCGGCGAGATGAATTCCAGCACCTCGGCGGCGGCTTCGCGGCTCAGTCCCAATTCTTCCCGGCTTGTCTGGTAGATATTTTTGTTTTCCTTGACTGATCTTTTTCCCATAGGTGATCCCCCGTAAAATTACATTACGGTCATTATACATTAAATTAAGATAATTTACCGCTTTTCTTTTGTCGCTGACAGTTTGGTGATATAATTATCCGCCGTGGGACATATGAAGACTGTATTTGAATTTCTGAAAAAAGAAGCGATGCTGACCGTGTCGCTTGCCGCGGCCATAGTGTCGCTGTTTATAACACCGCCAGGCGCGGCTCTGCTGAAAGAGATCGACTGGCATACGCTGGGCACTCTTTTTATGATGCTCAGCGTCCTGGAAGGCTTCAAGAAGGAGAACATCTTCCAGCCGCTTATCGACCTGAGCTGCAATTTCGCGCGCATGACGTCGCTGTCGCTGTTTCTGATCTTCGGCGTGTTTTTCAGTTCGATGTTCGTGACCAACGACGTATCGCTGATCATTTTCGTTCCTCTGACGATAATCCTTTTCCGAAGCGGAAATAAGGAGAAATACATTCTGCCTGTGCTCACGATGGAGAACATCGCCGCGATCCGCGGATCTCTGCTCATGCCATTCGGAAGCCCGCAGAATCTGTTTCTTTACGGCAGGGCAAACGTCAGCGTCTGGCATTTTATGCTGCACATGGCCCCGCTCTGCATAAGCTCCGCGCTGCTTCTTATAATATTCGTATTCGTGCTGTACCGCAGGGATACATCCGAGGAGATACATCCGGTGCAGACGGCAAAGAAAGCGTGGAACAGCCCCGCCGCAAAGCGCCGCAAGATCACGTATATTGCCTTGTTTGCGCTTATAGTAGCCACAATAGTCAGCCGCACTTCGCTATGGCCTTTTGCCGTGCTGATCGTTGCCGCCGCGATAGCGGTCACGGACAGGCAGATACTCCGCCAGACGGACTATGTGCTGCTTCTGACCTTCCTGTGCTTCTTTATTTTTTCTTCATCGATCGCCGCAAATCCCGGCATCGCGGCTTTCCTTCAGAAGCTGGTGGCGGGTCACGAGTACTGGTGCGCCATCGGTCTCAGCCAGCTGATCTCAAATGTGCCGGCAACTATAGTCCTGTACCCGTTTACTGAGAATTTCGCCGGACTGATCTACGGCGCTGACACCGCCGGCCTCTGCTCGCTGATCGGTTCGCTGGCTTCTGTCATCAATTATCGCATTTACGTCCGCGAATACCCCGGAAACGGCGGCCGATTTATTAAAACTTTTACGCTGATAAGCTGGGCTTTCTTCCTGACAGTCGTCATACCCGGCTGGCTGCTCTGCAGGTGGCGGTTTTTCTGAGAGAAATCTTGCTGATACATTAAAAGAATATGATATAATAGATTCGCAGGTTAACATGGGCTGCCGGAGGGAACCTCTGTAAGAAACAAAAGCAGAAGAGATTTGCAAAACGAATGCAGATCTCTTTTTTATTTCAACTTGATAATGCGTATTGCAATGCGTATAATAAAGAAAGAGAGGTTTGACTCTTGAAAAACAAAGATCTGATAAAACAGCTCAAGGCTGCCGGTTTTTGCTTTTTGAGGCATGGGGGCGAGCATGATGTCTACACGAACGGCAATGTGTGCATCGCAGTTCCAAGAAGCAGGGAAATCAACGAAATTACCGCAAAAGAGATTCTTAAAAAGGCGCATTCTCAGGAGGTTTCAAAATGAAAGATGTTTCGGTATATCCAGTAATATTAAGACATCTCAGCGACGGCGGATATGCTGTTACCGTGCCGGATCTTGATCAGTTTACGCAGGGTAAGGATCTGGCTGACGCAATATATATGGCAAGAGATCTGATCGGAACTATGTATCTTTGCTGTTCTGATGACGGAAGTGAAATGCCGGAGCCGTTTTCGGCTGAATATAACCTGGATCCGGGCGAGGAAAAAGTGCTCGTTGATATCAATTTAAAGGAATACAGAGCAAAACACGAAAACAGGCTTGTAAAGAAAAACTGCACAATTCCTTATTATCTCGAGGCGGCGGCGGAAAAGAGCGGGTTGAATTTTTCTCGCGTTCTTTCCGAAGCCCTGGCTGAGCGGCTGGGACTTCCTCTTAATGTTTGAGCCGGACGTGCTATATGTCATACCCGGCTGGCTGCTCTGCAGGTGGAGGTTTTTCTGAACAAACTTCCCGCTTATGCGCTATTTTAAATGCCAGAACTCTCCGTTCGGCATTTGCATTACATCACCGGGGAGCGTCTCGACCACGTCTCCTGTAAGGTTTCTGACAACGGTCTCCTCCCAATACCTGTAATCCGGTCCGTCCCCCTCTTCATGCCACCTGTTGAAGAACAGTTTTTCTCCATCACGCATGAAAAACGTATCATGGTCTCCCATCAGGATGCGTTTCTTTTCGGGCCAAATGATCTCGAATTCGTTTCCGCACTGCCTTGTAAGCGTAAGCGGTGCGATATGCAGCTGCAGGTTATAGCAATCTTTTACCGAGGACAGCGGCAGTTCCGCATAAGTACTCACCTGATGATCTTTGCAGTCGAACCGTACGATCCTTATCGATTGTCCCGGGAAGTCTGCGTCGATTATAAAAATGCCTCCTTCAAAAAATACCGGTCTTTCGCTGTAATGTCCTTCAGTTTCCGGCACAGGAAAGAATACCTGCCCGTCAGGATACCGGACCAGGCATAACTTTCTCCCCTTTATGGTATGACCGTCACGAAAGAGCTCCTCTGCTTCGTA
>JAFYFK010000287.1 GCA_017543805.1 Bacillota bacterium
AGCAAACTAAGAGAGAGAGTCAGAAATTACTCTCTCTTATTTTAATTTACAGATCAAATATCAACGCAAAAAGAAGGGCGAGGAGGGGGCCGATTATTAATAATCCGACGTTTCCGACAAGGACGCTTCCGATAACAGAACCAAATCCGAGCTGAGGCCTTTGTGGGATGGCGTCGCTTCTGAATACTGAATTCTGATTTCTTTCGGCGGCAAACATATCTGTCTCATCTACAGAAGGTTTGGGCTTTCTGTGGGTCAGATAATAGATAAGCGAGAAGAGAAGCAATACCGCTTCGCTGACGAGCACCATCAGGACCAGCGGCAGCGCGTATTCCATTCCGCTGGAATGCCCAAGGACCTCAGTATCGGCAGAAGGAGTGGTGAGGAAATTGCCGACCCCTCCGGTCACAAGAACGGTAAGTATGGCCATAATAATGCCTATAAGCAGCGACAGGCGACGGAATTTCTTTTTCATCGCATCGTACCTCCTGTGATTATTATAATACCTTGAGGCGCTAATGCTATTGATATTTTGGCGAAAGATGCTATAATAATTCCCGTCAGTCAGTTTCAGGGCGGGGTGCGATTCCCCACCGGCGGTGATAGGCGCAAGCCTTCAGTCCGCGAGCCGAAAGGCCGAACCGGGGCAGTTCCGGTACCGACGGTATAGTCCGGATGAAAGAAACGAGGTAAAAATGAATAACGTCAGCAAAAAGACAAGCGACATCGCTAAGATGGGCATTCTGGCCGCTATTTCGGTCGTGCTCGTCGCGCTCATCCACATTCCTATCTTCCCGGCAGTCTCATTCCTTGAGTATGATCCTGCCGACGTACCTATCCTTTTAGCAACCTTCGCCATGGGACCTGTTCAGGGCCTTCTGCTTACTTTGGTCGTGTGCATTATCCAGGGCGTTACGGTAAGCGCCGCGAGCGGAGTCTACGGCATCGTGATGCACCTGATCGCAACCGGATGCTACGTGCTTGTCGCAGGGTTCATGTACAGGAAGAACAAGACCAAGAAGAACGCCATAAAGGCTCTGATCTGCGGCGTGGTCACATGGGTGCTGGTGATGATCCCCGCAAATCTGATCCTTACGCCGGTCTATCTCCAGGCGATAGGCCTCCCCCCGGAAGCCGCGATGGCAACGGTCAAGAGCCTGCTTGGATGGATAGTCCTCTTCAACCTTATCAAATCGGGCATTAACTCGGTGATCACGTTCCTCCTTTACAAGAGAGTGTCGCCGATACTGCATAAATAGAAAAACTTTTAAGAATCTGACTGAAAAACAAACCGCTGCTCCGGATCCGGGGCAGCGGTATTATTTACGGCTCCTTTGGCTGCGGGCCTGAAGGTAGTGCCTGTTCCGATGCAGCCGCTCAGACGCTTTATCCGCCCCGCAGAGCGCCGTTTATAGCTTCGTCGGTCAATTAGGCGTCAGAAATTAAAATAAGCACATTCGGGCGTTTTTTGCCCTATGTGCTTTTTAAAGCAGGTGTCGGACCGTGAAGTATCTAAGCGCGGTTTTCCGTCACGAAGAAGCTGCCTATGCCGGTGGCGCAGATCCTGTCGCCGACGCGCATCTCTGACATGGCGCTGATAGTGGCGCGCCCCACGTGGACCAGCCACGCTCTTACCGTGACTTCGTCGCCTTCGCGGACCGGGCTTACGAAGTTTACGGATAGATTAAGAGTCGGGGAGGGGACCATGACCCACGCGTTGGCGAGTGTGCCCATGGTGCTGTCGAGCAGCCAGGAGACTATGCCTCCGTGCATGGTGTTCAGCGGGTTCATCTCCTCCGCTATGGCATTGTGGCGTATCTCAAGCGCTTTCTGTTCGAAATCGCAGTTGAGGAATTCCATCTTTATCCTTCGGTTGTATTCGCCCTGTCTGGTCATGCGTATCTCGACATGTTTTCTGAGGCGCTCTTCAAGTTCTTCTCTGTTATTTGGGTAAGTAGCCATTGCCGTCCTCCGTAAATATGATGACGTATCATTTTAACCGATGGCGCGGCGCTTGTAAACGGTGCATTGAAATGATAAAATTTTCAGATATGGATAAAAGAATCGTGCTTAAAAATCTGAATGATACGGAAATGTTTGGCAGGGAACTGGCTGAAGGCCTGGTTCCGGGTTCTGTCGTCGCGATGACGGGAGATTTGGGGACCGGCAAGACGACGCTTGCCAAGGCGGTCGCAAAGGGTCTCGGCGTAAAGGAAGAGCTTAGCAGCCCCACGTTTACCGTGGTCCGTGAATACCGCAGCGGCAGGCTTCCGCTGTATCATTTTGACGTTTACAGGGTATACGACCCCGACGAGCTTTTTGAGCTCGGCTTTGACGAATACATACACGGAAACGGCGTCTGCCTGATAGAATGGGCGGACCTTATCGAAGATCTTCTGCCGGCGGAGCGCGTCGACGTTAAGATAAGCTTCGGGGAAAACGAAGACGAAAGGACAGTTGAGCTTAAATGCTGATACTCGCCATAGAGACCACAGGCCCGTATGCGTCCGTCGCGCTGACGGACGGGACGGATTACAGAATGCTGACCAACGACAGCGATTATTCTCACCTTCAGGAAACTGTTCCGATGGTTAAAAAACTTATGGAACAGGAAAATGTAAAGCCTGAGGAACTGAGCGCCGTCGCGGTGTCGCGCGGCCCGGGATCATTTACCGGCGTGCGCATCGGAATGGCGACCGCGAAGGGGCTCGCCCAGATCTGGGACAAGCCTGTGATCTGCGTTCCCACGCTCGAAAGCTTTGCTTATTCAGAGCCGGCGCCTGACCCTGAAACGGTCATCGCGCCTATATTCGACGCGAGGCGGTCCCAGACCTACGCCGCGGCGTATGTAAGATCCGCGGACGGCGCTGTGACCGAACTCGTGCCGGGAGCTGCTTACGATACCGACAGCTTCTTTGCGATGCTTGGATCGGTGATGTCGGAGCATCCTGAACTTAAGCGCGTCGAGTTTTTCGGCGACGGGACAAAGGCCTTTGCCGGAAAGCTGGAAGCTTTCGGATATCCCTGCGGCTGCGCGCCGGAAAAGTCGCGTTTTCAGACCGCAGACAGGGTCGCGAGGCTTGCCGTGAAGATGTATACGGAAAACAGTATTACGGATACATACGGATGTGAACCGGATTACATGAGGCTGCCGGAAGCGGAACGGAAGCTTAAGGAAAAACTGTCCGCTCAGGCAGCGGAGGCCGCGAAATGATCATCCGCCATGCAGATGCCGGCGATATAGACCGCATAGCTCAGATGGAACTCATCTGTTTCCCGGAGGATCCGTGGAGCAGGGAGATGATAGCGGGTGAATTCTCCGGCCTCAACAATACGCGCTATTACGCCGCTGAAGAGGATGGGGAGATCATAGCCTATGCCGGGATCTGGCTCATCCCGCCGGAGGGCTATATAACAAACGTGGCTGTGCTTCCTGACTGCAGGAGGCGCGGCATAGCGTCAGCCGTTATCCGTAAAATGGCGGAGGAGAGCCTGGCCGAAGGCGTAACGGACATGACGCTGGAAGTCAGAGTCTCAAACGACCCTGCAATAGAGCTTTACAAAAGCCTTGGATTCGAACCCGCGGGAGTCCGCAGGAAATATTATTCCGACGGCGAAGACGCGCTGATAATGTGGCGCAAAGAATGATCATGAAAAACGGAAAACACTTAACAATGGGAATAGAGTCGAGCTGCGACGAGACCGCGATAGCAGTCCTCGCCGACGGAAGAGAAGTGCTCTCCAACGTCATTTCCTCGCAGATCGAAATACATAAAGTCTACGGGGGCGTGGTTCCGGAGATAGCGTCCAGGCACCATCTACACAACATTCCTTTCGTATTCGACCAGGCGCTTGAGGAGGCCGGAGTAAGCCTTGACGAGATCGACGAGATCGGCGTCACCGCAGGCCCCGGACTCGCCGGAGCGCTTCTTATGGGGACAGCCTACGCAAAAGCAGTTGCGATGGCCGCGGACAAGCCTCTTGTAGGCGTGCACCATATACAGGGCCACATAATGGCCAACCTTATAGAGCACCCGGATCTGAAGCCGCCGTTCCTTTCGCTCGTCGTTTCCGGCGGGCACACCAGCCTTATCGAGGTACGCGGCTACAACGATTTTAAGGTCCTCGGCGAAACGCGCGACGACGCCGTGGGCGAGGCTTACGATAAGGTGGCAAGGCTCTTGGGGCTCGGGTATCCCGGCGGCCCCAAGGTCGATAAGCTCGCCAAGGAGGGCAACCCCCACGCGATAGAGTTCAAGCGCGTATATCTTGAAAAGGACAGCTATGACTTTTCCTTCAGCGGGACCAAGACCGCGGTCATAAATTACCTTCATACGGAAGAGCAGAAGGGGCACGAGTTCAACCGGGCTGACGTAGCGGCGTCGTTCCAGAAGGCGGTCGTCGAGGTCGTTGTGAACAAGGCAGTCAAGGCAGCTGAACTCTCCGGGTATCCGGCAATTGCCCTCGCGGGGGGCGTCGCGAGCAACAGCGAGCTCAGAAAAGAGCTGGCCGAGGCCTGCAAAAAGCACGGTCTTAAACTCTATATCCCGTCGCCGATATTCTGTACCGACAACGGCGCCATGATAGCCGCGGCGGCGTACAGAAAAGCCATGGAAGGGAAGTTCGCCGACCTGCGCCTGGATGTCTGGCCCGCGCTGGATCTGGAGAAAGAAACTTATAAGCTGGACGCAGTATCTGTGGTATAATAAATTTAAGTAAAGTCCGGCCGCGCCCGCGGCCGTTGGTGAAGCAAAGGAGGCAATATGTCTGTTTTCGAAAATGTAAAGAAAGCTCTTGAAGGCCGCAAATATGTGGTCAAAGAATTCGCCACCGCCGAGGAAGCGGGTAAGTATCTCGACAGCCAGATCGACGGGGCTGTTGTCGGTATCGGAGGCTCCGCGACCGTACTCGCGAGCGGCGCGTACGATCTGCTCGCAAAGCACAATGAAGTTCACTGGCACTGGAAAAACGAAGACCAGAACGCCGAAAGAAAAGCTTCCGCTCTTGCCGACGTATATCTTACCTCCGTTCAGGCTCTCGCCGAGACCGGAGAGATGGTAAGCATCGACGGCACCGGAAACCGCGTGGCGGGAATGCTCTACGGACACAAGAAGGTCTATTATCTGGTAGGGACCAACAAGCTCGTTCCGACACTTCAGGACGCTCTGGTTCGCGCGCGCGAGGTCGGCGGCCCGGCAAGGGCAAAGCAGCTCAACCGTAAGACTCCCTGCGTTGTCGACGGCAAGTGCCACGACTGCAGAAGCCCGGAGCGCATCTGCAACGGAATGAATATTATGTTAATGCCCATGGGCGGAATGCCCGCTGAAGTTCTCCTTATCGATCAGGAACTCGGCATATAAGAACATACACATAAAAAACTGCCCCTTTTGGCTCTTTGTATAGAAGAGACAAGAGGGGCAATTTAATTTGGAGAGATAGCTGATTTTTGTCCTACCTTGCGAGGTAGCCGCCGTCAATGGGCATTACAAGGCCGTTGCAGTAGGAGCCCGCGTCAGAGACGAGCATAAGCACCGGTCCGAGAAGGTCTTCCGGCTGGCCCCAGCGTCCTACGGCTATGCGGGCGAGTATTTCCTCATAGCGCTTCTTGTCCTGCTGGAGGGGCAGGGTCTGCTCTGTGGCGATGTATCCCGGAGCGATGGCGTTTACGCGTATGCCGCGTCCGCCCCACTCATTGGCGAATGCCTTGGTGACCTGGCCCACAGCGCCCTTGGAAGCGACATAGGCAGCCATCTTCGGACCCGCGACGAAGGTGTTCATGGACGCGAGGTTTACTATCCTGCCGTATTCCTGGGCAAGCATGTACTTGCCTACAAGCTGTGAGCAGTATACAGTTCCGTTGAGGTTTGTATTGATGACCTCATCCCACAGATCGAGGGGGAAGTCCTCGAGCCAGTAGCGGCGGTTTATCCCGGCGCAGTTGATGAGTATGTCTATCCTGCCGCCGAGCAGTTCAGCTGCTTTGGGAACGGCTTCGTCCAGAGAGCTGCGCTCCGCGACGTTGCATTTTACCGCGTGGAAAGCAGGTCCGCTCTTTGCCATTTCGGCCAGCAGATCTTCAGGATATGTGCTGTTATAGAATATAACGACTTCGGCTCCGGCTTCGTGCAGACCGGTGGCGAGGCATCTTCCTATGCCTTTGCTTCCGCCGGTAACAAGCGCCTTGCGCCCTGTCACATCAAATAAGTTCTTCATTTCTTAACCTCCTGTTAAACAAACTTCTGTTTCCCCGGCCTATTTCATCATGAGAGAAGGCAGGAACAGGGAAAGCTGTGGGAAGATCATGAGCAGAATGGTCACGAAGAGCAGTATTCCGAGTACCATGAATACATCCGGTATGGAATCTTCTATCCGTATCTTTACGATCTTGCTTGATGTGAACAGGCATACCGCCAGAGGCGGAGTCACGCCGCCGATGCAGATGCAGAACATCAGTACCAGACCGTAGGCTATGGGGTCGACGCCCAGCTGGGTCACGATGGGCAGGAATATAGGAGTGGTAAGTATGATTATGGTGAAGGATTCCATAAATGTTCCGAGTATTACCAGGATCAGTACTACTGCCGCGTAGATGAGGGCGGGGGAGCTGAGTGTGGAGAATACCGCGTTGGAGACCTTGGTCGTAAAGTTCTCAAGTGTGAGCACCCAGCCGAACGGGGTGGAGGCCGCTATGATGAACAGTATGGACGCGCTGGTCTTGGAACTTCCGATGAGGGTCTCGTAAAAGTTTTTCCAGGTCATTTCCCTGTAAACGAACTTCGCGAGCACGAAAGCGTAGACGGTCGCGATCGCCGCGCTCTCGGTAGCTGTGCAGATACCGCTCATGGTACCGCCGAGAATGATAACGGGCATCAGCAGCGGCAGGAAAGCGTCAAGAGTGATCTTGAGCGCGTCCTTTGCGGAAGTTACGCCGACATCGACCTTTTTATATTTTCTGCGTTTGGCGATGTAAACGCTCAGTATTGCAAGCAGAAGCTCTGCCAGTATGCCCGGTATGAATCCCGCGAGGAACATCCGCCCTATGGAGCAGCTCGCGTTCTGCGAATAGACTACCATGCAGACGCTCGGCGGAATTACCAGGCCAAGGGTTCCCGAAGCCGCGAGCAGTGAGGCGACAAAGCCCTTGTCGTAGCCCTGGTCCACCAT
>JAFYFK010000038.1 GCA_017543805.1 Bacillota bacterium
ATTTCAGAAATAGGGATATCATAAATGCGAGGGAGCTTGTTTTCCGCACGTTCCCGATCATTCATGAACAATTCATCGTACGCATTCTTCAGACCGAGATCGATGTTCTTTTGTCCGTTCAAGACCACTCACCTCCTTAGCAAGTTACCCATATGCATCAGCCACTTTTCCCTTGGCGTCATACTTAAAGATGCTTTCACCTTCCAGTGTTGCTTCTGCAGCTCTTACTGAATGAGGGATCTCTGTAGAAAACACATTAAGACCCGCGCCGACCTGGCGAAGTGAATTGATGATGTTCCTGGCGTTATTGGTTCGACTGTCCACCATTGTAAGAAGTATCCCGTCGATATGAAGCGCCGGATTGATCTGTCTTTTGACCTTTGAAATCGACTGCATGAGAAGACTTAGCCCCTTGGTCGATAAAAAGCTCGGCTAACACGGAATAATGACGGAATCCGCTGCTACAAGCGCGTTGATGTTCATCATGCCAAGAGACGGCATGCAATCGATAAGAATATAGTCATAGGATGGCTTTACTCTTTCGATGTAGTTCTTCAGGACATATTCCCTGTTCATGACATTGAAGAGGCTGACTTCCAAAGCTGAAAGCTCTATATTTGAAGCTACCAGATCAACACCTTCCTCATGATGCAGTATACCCATAGAAGAAGGAAGCTCTTCATCCGATATGATCTGCTGCATGACGGAAGCAACAGTTGTCCGGATCTCATCCGGATTCTTGTATCCAAGACTAATAGTCAAACTTCCTTGCGGGTCTGCGTCTATGAGCAGGACCCGTTTTCCTTCTCTGGAAAGACCAACACCAAGATTTAATGTAGTGGTCGTCTTGCCGACGCCGCCCTTCTGGTTTGTAATTGCAATAACATTGCAGTTATCCATTGGATTTTCCTTTCCAAAATACAATTAGAAATATGTTCTTTGGAGGGACTGTCCTTTCAGACAGCCCCTCATATACTTATCGCAGTATTCGCCCACGGCTCCCCTGCGTAGATCTCGGGAAATCATCAGACGCCCGGTTGCTTTCCGGGTCCATAGGAATCTAACCTCTGCCAGGGTCTCTGCCAGCCGCGTACGGAAGTATCATTATCCCCTGCATCTGTCATGGCCGCTGCCGGTGGCAATCCGGCTTTCTCCGCCTAAACACTATCGCTCGCCTTTTGGGTCTTCGCGCGCCTGCGGAAACGGCTTAGGGGTTCCTCACCCCACGATACAGGGAATGTATCTGATGAGTGTGTATTCGATTTTCAAGGTTCTTGTAGAAGTATCCCTTCCATGCACTATTCCTGAATTTCTGTGCAAAAAAGAACCAAGAAAACGAAAATAGTTTCATCTCTTTTTAGACATAAAAAAACGCCCACGGAACGCATAGTTCTGTGAGCGTTTGATTTATTATCATACTCAGCGATTTATCACCTGATAAACCGCCATACTACAATTTGTCGTAAAATCTACTGTCGTAAAACTGTCGTATTGACTCCGGAACAAAGCATGAATCAGCTATTATTTCCAGTAATCGTAAGCCTTTTCCCTGATTCACACATTAAAGAGGAAACCGGTCTCGCCTAGTTTTATGCACCTTCCACGAAAGGGGATAAGAGGTGATAAAAGCTGAAATATCTTGCTTTTGAGGTCACCTGAATGACAACAAAAGGCGACGTTTGATGCCCTTCTAGTGTCGTAAATTCATCGTATGTCGTAAACCCACATTATCATTTATAATCAATCATGAATGTCTTAATTCTTAATCGAAGCAGGATGACAATAGCTTAGTTAAAGGGCAAAAGCGAAATCTTTTTTTTTACCATAAACAGGCGTATAATCTTAATAGAGTTATTGTTGATTTTATTAAAAATATCGGAACGGAGAGTCAAAATGGCTGACGAAAATGTAAAGACTGCAGAAACCGCTGAAAAGGCCGGCATGGACGGAACTGTCAAAAAGGTGATCCGCTATGCTGTTGCGCTGGTCCTTTTCCTGATCGTGACAAATCCCTCGATACTGTTCTTCCTGCCGGAAGGCGCGCGGGAGAATCTGCGAAACACATGGAGCCAGATCTTCGGCAACGTCGACAGCATCAAAGACGCAGTAAGGATCGACTTTGTCGCGATTTTCAAGATAATCGCGATAGTGCTGATGCTGCTCCTGCTCGTCAATATCATCCGGCTGATACTCGGCAGGATCAAACCCAAAACCGGCAAGGGCCAGAGCATCAGAACGATGGTCTATTCATTCAGCACTTACGGAGTGGTCCTGCTCGGCATAATAATGGTGCTCAGCGCTCTGGGCGTAAACATGAGCACGATATTCGCATCCATAGGCATCGTTGCTCTGATAATCGGTTTCGCGGCGGAGAGCCTCATCGCAGACCTCATAACCGGAATCTTTCTGGTGTTTGAAGACGAGTTCAATGTGGGTGACATCGTTGAGATCAACGGTTTCCGCGGCACTGTCACGAGCATAGGAATGCGCGTGACCTGCATCACCGACATGGGCGGCAACACCAAGGTCATCAACAATTCCGGCATCAAGGACGTGCTCAACCGTTCCAAGGCCGCTTCCAAGGCAGTCTGTGACGCTCCGATCGCCTACGGCGAGAACCTTCAGAACGCCGAGAAGGTGCTGAACGCGATACTCGATAAGATCCCGGAAAAGTATCCCGACAAGTTCCAAAAGCGTCCCGAATACATCGGCGTACAGGCCCTCGACAGCAGTTCGGTCAATCTGCGCGTCGTGGCCGAAGTTGCGGAAAAAGACGTATTCTCGGCGGCCCGCGTACTCAACCGCGAGATCAAGATAGGCTTCGACGCCGCAGGCGTAGAGATACCGTTCCAGCAGGTAGTGGTGCACCAGGCTAAGTGATGAAAGACAGGGAATTCGGTTACAATGCCGCGAAGGAGTTCAACGAGCTCCCCGGCAGCGAATTTCATATGAGCGAAGACGCGTCGAAGGCGCGGAAGATCTTTACCCGCAAGGCTGCTGCGCGCGTCGCTGCGGCCATGCTTACCGCCGTCGTTGTGGCCGATTCTTTTGGCATGGACATTCTTGGCGGCGAAGAAAAAGTGCAGCCGGTTCCCGCAGAACCTGCGCCGGTTACCGAAATCGTTTCGGAACAACCTGCGCCTGCGGAACCAGCAGAAGTGGCCGAACCTGCCGAACCGGAAGTTGACCCGAACGCTCCGGTCCTCTACGAGCTTGTTCCGGAGTATATGAACTTCCTCGCAAATCTCTATCAGGCGTGTAAGTCCGAGGACGAGAGCAGCGTCGGAATCCTGCTGCAGGAGGTCCCCGAGGGATTCCCGGAAATGACGGTCTACTATGACGGCGAGCACGCGCAGGACCGCATGGTCGAAGGTGTCCCGAGCCTGAGGTACAGTCTTTCCAGCTATTCACAGGACGGGTCTGTCCCTTATGTAACGGTCTTCAGCCGGGCAGGCTTCTATTTCAATGGAAAGGTTGAGGAGGGCTGCCGCGTCGTTCTGGGCAACTATCAGGGTACCGTTTCCTACTGGCAGGATGTTCCCAACATCAGTAGTTATACAGGATTTGCTTCATTGCGGGACATAGAGGGACTTAAAGGCATGGATACCTTCCATGCAACAGGTTTTGCGACTTTGATTCAATATGAAAAAGCAAAATACTATGAAGACAGGTTGATCGCAGACAGCCGCGGCACATATGTGATCAATGACGGCCGCGGATTCTTTGAGGACGGCGACTTGACGGTCACATGGACGGAATTGAGCTACAACGAAAACGGGAGCGTCTCAAGGAACGAAAACGGAAGCGTTTCGACGCAGGTCTCAGGCGGCTACATTCAGGACAAAGGCAAGTTTACGGTCGAGGAATACACGGGAGGCAATCCGCGGAACATTCGGGTAAATGGCAGCAAAAATTATCAGGTCATAGACGAAGAGGATTATCCGGATCCCTATTATCATTCGACCTATCAGGAATTATACTACCTGACCGATATCTATGAGGAGCTCTACGATGAGTGGTCGAGGCATTAAGGCGCTGCTGATCCTGTACGGTCTATAGTAAAAAAAACAACGAGCCGCGAAAAGCATTTTAGGCCTTTCGCGGCTCTATTTAATTGTTCAATATCTTGCCTGGAACGAGGTGCCTTGCTGCCTCTGTTTTCTACAGGAACTTGCTCGTCACCTTGGCCCAGAAGTCGAAGCCTTCGGAGCGGACGATGGAGACCTCTTCCTTTGCGAGGTTTACGCGGATCTCCGAGACGTTTTCGTAGGTGAACTCAAATCCGTCGAGTGCCAGGATGGCGGTCTTTTCGAAGGCAGCATCCGGATTGACCCAGACGTCGAGGTCGGGCGGCAGAAGCAGGCTGGATGTGAAGGACCGGAACGCGACGGCGTTCATCGGGGCGATGGGTGAGACCTGCAGCAGGTTGAGCCGCGGGTCGACTATTGCGCCGCCGAGCGAATAATTGTAGGCTGTGCTTCCGACCGGCGTTGAAACTACAAGGCCGTCACCGGAAAACCTCTCTATAAAAGTGCCTCCGATGCTAACGCTGAAATGGCTGAGGCGGGAGATGTTGTTTCGGATGGTTACGTCATTGATTGCCTTGTGTACCCCTGCTGTTTTTCCGTCGACAAACACCGTGGCCTGTATAAGCCTGTGGCGCTGGACGTCGAAGCGCTTTTCCGCCAGGATGTCCGCAAGGGCGTCGAGCCCGTCGGTCTCAAACTCCTGGAAAAAACCGACGTGTCCGGTGTTTACGCCGACGATCGGTACCGAGGGATAGCCGAGGTCCGGCAGCAGCCGAAGGAGCGTTCCGTCGCCGCCTACGCAGATAATAAAGTCTACATCAGGGTCAAACTGCGGAACTATCTTGAAACCTTTTGCGGAAAGGTCCGCCGCGATCTTTGATACAGTCTCGGCTGTAATGTAAGTGTTGTTGTGATATATAAAGATTCGTTTGTGATCCATGTCTGAAGAGCCTCTCTATTTGCATTTTACCATAATTCTGGAGTATACTGAAACATACTTTTAGGAAAGAGAGGGAACGGAATTGGATGACCGTCCCATTGGAGTATTCGATTCGGGCATAGGCGGCCTGAGCTGCGTCGCGCCGCTTAAAAAACTTCTGCCCGGCGAAAAGATATTGTTTTTCGGCGACACCGCCCGCGTGCCTTACGGTTCCAAGAGCGATGCCACTATTATTTCATATTCCCTTCAGATAGCGGACTACCTGGCGGGGCAGGGCGCCAAAGCTCTGGTCATCGCCTGCAATACCATCTCTGCAGTAGCCATAGGCGCCATCCGCGGAGCGTATCCGGACATCCCCGTTGTCGGCATAGTTGAGCCGGCCGCAAGGCGGACGGCGGAGCTGCTGCGCGGCGGGAAGAAGGCCGGGCTTATCGCGACCCGCGCCACGGTCAACAACGGGGCGTACCGCAAGGCTGTCAAAGCAGTGCTGCCCGGAGCGGAATTGCCGGCAATGGCCTGCCCGCTGTTTGTGCCGATCGTGGAGGAAGGCCTTGCGGACAGCGATATCGCAAGGCTTACAGCATCTCATTATCTGGATGTTTTTGTCCGGGACAACGGTCTCGACACGCTGGTCCTCGGATGCACGCACTATCCCTTCCTTGCGGATACTCTGCGCTCGGTGTTCCCGGAGCTTGACCTGGTCGACCCGGCAGAATGCCTCGCGGAGGAGGCCGCCCGCGTGCTGGACGAAAAAGACCTGCTCGCGGAGCTCGGAGCTAACGCGGACAAGCCTGACGTCTTCTATGCCAGCGCAATATCCGGCGCGTTTACGGAAACCGTCGACGCGGTAACGGGCGGGGCAGACTACGATATCCTGCAGCATCATTTTTAGGTGATAATTATGGAACGAGACGAATTATTCGATATCCTCGAGATAGACAGCCCGGACCAGCTGGAGTATTTTGAACAGTTTGCGGAGCTTCTTGAGAACGAGGGTGAGATATCCTTCGACGACATGTACGAGGTGCTCTCCGGCGCGGAAGCTGAAAACATAGGGGAGTTCTCCGAGAATTATTTTGAGGAGCTTATGAACGCTCTTCCCGACGGCGAACAGGCCGCTTTCGCAAAGCTCGACGCCATTCAGCAGCGCCTTATGCTGCTTGCCGCGGAGGATGACGACAGCGCCAGACGCCTGTTCGTCCAGGAATTCTATAAATTCAGGGACTGGTATCACACGCCCGGCTCCGTTATCGTCGACGGGCTTTCCATGACGCCAATGGAGGCTCTGTTCGAGTGCCGCGCGGACAAGTTGACCGGAAGCGAACACAATTACGATTTTTCGGGCTTCGACAGCTACGAGCTCGACGAACTTTCGATGAACGTCGGGAACTTTTCACAGATAGATCTGACCGGAAACGGCGGGGAGGAATAAATGACGAAGTACAGAGCAGGGCGTTCCGAGACCGGAGCTGCTTTCGTTCCGCTGCTCTTTGGCGGGGATATAAACGTTTACAGCGTCGCGCGGGCTTTTTACGAAGCCTACGACGTGATTCCGAAGGCATACGGAAAGTACCCGACCGGTCCGGACATGAACAGCGCCATCGTGGATTACAGCGCTAACGAAAAGGCCGACGACCCGGAAACTTTCAAGGCTCTGGTCGAAGCCTTCGCCGCGGAGAACACGGACAAAAAGGTGCTGCTTATAGGCTGTGGGGACAATTATGTAGCGCTTGCTTCGCGTTTTAAGGACAGTCTCCCCGCGAACGTCATCGCGCCGTACATAGACCTGCCGCTGATGGAGGAACTGACCAACAAGGAGCGTTTCTATGCTTTCTGTGAGGCGCACGGCGTCGATTATCCGGACACCTTCGTATACCGCGGGGAAATGGGAGATTCCTTTACGCTGCCGTTCGGCGGACCCTTTGCGGTCAAGCCGGCAAACAGCGTCAGCTACTGGAAGTTCCCGTTTGAAGGCCAGAAAAAGGCTTACATTCTGCGGACCGAGGCGGAAGTGCGCTCGGTGCTTA
>JAFYFK010000288.1 GCA_017543805.1 Bacillota bacterium
AAAGCATGCTGCCTTTTTAATATTTATGATAATCATTTGCAGGTCCTTCCCGCTGCCGGAGCAGCTGTGCAAAGATCACTTTTTATTCTGAGTATACTGAGGAGACTCAGGTATTCCCTGGCTCTGTAATCCTCCCACAGTGCGGTACTGACCGGCGCCCTGGTACTGACCGGCGCCCTGATACTGACCTGCGCCCTGATACTGACCGGCACCCTGGTACTGACCTGCATCCTTGTACTGACCGGCGCCCTGGTAAGCGCCTGTAGACTGATAAGAGGAAGCTACCGTGCGTACGAATCCACCGGCTACTTCGTCAAGATCGTCTTCAGCTATCTCAGCTGCTTCAAGTGCTTCTTTTTTGAGTAAATCTTTATTATCCATGATATTCCTCCAAATCATTTATTGTCTGAGTTTTTGTTTTTCGATTCTTTATACGTATAACTTTACGATATGGCAGTTATTTTTTCAAATATTTTTTCTTTTTTATTTTTCCGGTACGAGTTTTCCGAGTGCAGCGTACAGCATGTCAGGTTCGATGGGTTTGGACAGGTGCCCGTTCATGCCAGCGTTCAAAGAATGTTCGACATCTTCTTCGAAAGCGTTCGCGGTCATCGCAATTATCGGGACGGTCTTGGCGTCAGTGCGTTCCAGGGCGCGTATGGCCGCCGTGGCTGTATAGCCGTCCATCACAGGCATCCTGACATCCATAAGGACCGCGTCGTAATACCCGGGATCCTTTTCGGAGAACATCCTTACAGCGATCTCTCCGTTTCCTGCCCTCTCGGATTCAACTTCTTCGAGTTCAAGCAGATCAGAAAGGATCTCCGCGTTCAGGTCCACGTCCTCGGCTATCAGTACGCGCATGCCTGCCAGCGACCTTCCTTCGGAAGCCTCTTCAGCGGCACTTTCCACCTGTCTGTCAGAAGTCTCAAGTTCCACAGTGACGGTAAATGTCGAGCCTTTGCCCTTTTCGCTCTCGACATTAATGTTTCCGCCCATCATGTCGACAAAGTTCTTCGTGATGGCCATTCCAAGGCCGCTTCCTCCGTACTTGTTGGTCGAGGTCGCATTTTCCTGGGCAAAAGATTCGAAGATCTTTGGAATAAACTCCTTGTCCATGCCGATGCCGGTATCCTTCATGACAAAGCGCATAAGAGCCTTTCCGTCGTTCTCTCCGAGAGCTTCAACGCTGAGCCTGACGCTCCCGGGAGGCTCGGTGAACTTGACCGAGTTGCCAAGTATGTTGATAAGGACCTGCTTGAGCTTCATGTCGTCGCCGACATAGTAGTCTCTTACGCTGCCTGTTACCTCGTGCTCATAAGAAATGCCCTTGTCCTGGCACTGGCCGTTTATCATGATATTTACCTGGTCGAGCAGGTCGCTGAAAAGGAATTCCTCGTTCTTGAGGACCATCCTTCCGGACTCGATGCGGCTCATGTCGAGAATATCGTTTATGAGTCCCAGCAGATGCCTTGCGCTTTGGCCTATCTTCTCTAGATGGTCGCGCGTGGCCGGTGACAGATCCGGCTCCCTTAAAGCAATATTATCGAGGCCGATTATGGCGTTCATCGGAGTGCGGATCTCATGGCTCATATTAGACAGGAAACTGGACTTTGCCCTGCTGCTCTCCTCCGCTATGCCTTTTTCGATCTCCATCTGCTTTTCACGTCTTTGCATGCTGGCATACAGGTTGAGGAGTATCATGATAGAAAACACTATCATCCCCATCTGTACAGCGGCATTGATGCTTATCGAACGCTCTATTTTGCCAAGGCTGTCGGGAATAAACTCAGTCATGGAAACAGTGTTTTCCACACCGTTCTCGTCAAGCACAGTCTGGTAATATTCCTGTATCGGGCCGACAGAATTGTCAATATTCCTCTCGTTTTCCTGAAGCATCCAGATAGAGGAAGTAAGTATTATCAGACCGAGCAGGACTACCCACGCGACGATGGAACGCCCGTAGCGCCTTTCCGTGTCTTTGTTGAAGACTCTTCTGAAAACCAGGAAACCGAGCATAGCCCATGCGGCAAGGATAATATAAGACTCCGGAGAAAGCGTTGTTATTGAAAGCACATTCGGGATCAGGAACGCGATCGCAAACAGCAGAGAAATAAGAACGCCAAGCAGCCCCGAGAATTCCACCAAAACATTTTTGCGTTCAATTGCGGTCTTCATCGTTGCCGCGGAAGCAAAAGTATAGGCGATCGTCGCGCCTATAGTAGTAACATCAACGATCCAGCCGACAGCTGTGCGGCCGAGGAACGGGAGAAATACGGATATCAGAAGAATTGCGAAAAGCGCGTTTTTCGGAATCCTGCCGCGGTTAAGCTTTCCAAGCCATCCGGGGAACATGCCGTCATCGGAAAGCGCGCAGAGAAGCCTACTGAGGGCGATGAAGTTTCCGACAAGACCGGTGAATATGCCGCAGACTGCGGCGATACCGAGAATCACGCGCCCCACTTTTCCCATATAAACGTCGACAGCGTAGAATGTGGGAAGTCCCTTCAGGCCGCTGTAAGTCCCTATCGATGAAATATATTCAGACCATGATGAAAGGCCTGCCGGTATGGCGGTCACAGCCAGAAGGTCGAGGAATATATAAGCAGCGGCGGCGGCAACGATCGCGGTGGACAGTATAAAGAATGTTCTCTTGAGCGGATATTTGGCTTCGGCCGCGGAATGAGATATCGATTCGAAACCGACAAAAGCCCACGGCGCCAGCGCAAATACAGTAAACACCTGCATAAACGGCGTCTGTGTGTCGGAATAAGGCGGATCAAATGAGGCCGCGCGGTTTTGATCCGTAACGAGGGCCACAATAAAACATATCGTCACAAACGATATAAGGACGACAGCCATTATGATCTGAGCGGTCTGCGACACGCTTCTGCGCATGCAGATGAACGCAGCGAGCACCATGGATCCGATCGCGAGCATGATCTCGCCGAAATACACCTGAAATCCGGCTATCTGATATGTAAACCCGTGCTGGAAAGTCCCTCCGAGAAGATTCCTCGCTATCAGCGGCAGCGCGGTGGCGTTTGCCCAGATGATGGCGATGTAGGTCAGTATCAGAAACCACGCGTTTATAAAGCCGTGGTCGTAGCCGAAGCACTTCTTGGTGTATGTATACGCGCCGCCGGCTTCCGGATAGATATTTATAAGGTAATGATAATTGTATCCGAGAACAAGCATTACAGCGCCGCCTATGGCGATGCCGAGCGCGCTTCCGTACGGTCCGGCCAGAGGCAGGAATGTGGTGCCGGGCATTACGAACGAACCCCAGCCGACAGCACAGCCGAACGCCAGTGCCCACGCGCCGAGCGCGGAAAGATACTTGTTGTTTTCGTTGTTGTTTTGCATAGAAAATTTCAGACTGTATTAAAGTCCGTTTACATAATCTTTAATTCCGTCAACAGTTTTCTGATAAAGCTCATAAATATTATCAAGCATATTCTTTACTTCTTCGTCGGTATGCAGCCGGGGATTACCGGGACGGAATTCCTCGCTGATCTCCGACGCCGCTGACGAAAGCTTCGCAAGACCGAGGTTTGCGCTTATACCCTTAAGAGCGTGGGATGCCTCAAAAAGAGCCTTCGCGTCCATTGTCTCTCCGGCGTCCTGAAGCGATTCAAATACTCCGCTGTCGCCGAATCTGCGGATATGCTTATCGATGAGTTTATCCATCCTCATGATACTGACAGCCTGGTCATAGCTGCCGTCTATTTTTTCGTATAACTCCTGTACAGTCATTTTTGCTGTCCTTTCCCTTTTAATTTCCCTGCTTAATGAGATTCCAGATATATATACTTTTTGAGTGAAGCATAAAGCAGGTTCGCGTCGGTCGGTTTTGCCATATGAGCGTTCATGCCTGCCTCTATGCACCGTTTCTTGTCTTCGTCGTAGGCGTTTGCCGTAAGCGCTATTATCGGGATCTTCTTCGCGTCAGGCCTGTCCAGAGCCCTGATAGTCCTGGCTGATTCGATGCCGTCCATGACCGGCATTCGGATATCCATAAGTATAGCGTCGTAATAATTATCCGGTGAAGCTGATACCATATTGACGGCTATCTGCCCGTTTTCCGCGCGCTCGGTAATTATATCCTCCAGTCCGAGAAGGTCCTCTACTATCTCGGCGTTCATGTCGATATCCTCGACGATCAGCACGCGCTTTCCGACCAGCGACAGATTATCATATTCTTCAGCCTGAACTTCATGCTCGGCGACAGCAAGAGGAATGACGACTGTAAATACCGAACCTTCCCCCTTCCTGCTTTTTACCGAAATGCTGCCGCCCATCTGTTCTATAAGGCTTTTCGCGACCGCGAGACTCAGCCCGCTTCCGCCGTAACGGCTTGTGGCGGAACCGTCCTCCTGCGAGAAAGGCTCGAATAATTTCGGAAGGAATTCCTCGTCGATGCCTATGCCTGTGTCGCTGATGACAAATTCCAGCGTCCTGCTGTCTCCTTCATCTTTCAGGCACTGCACGTCAAGCGTTACCGTTCCGGGCGTATCTGTATATTTTACCGCATTGTCGATAATGCTGAAAAGCGCCTGGCTAAGGCGTATCTCATCGCCGATGTAAGCTTCGCCGACATTGTCTTTATCATTACAGACGTACTGAAGTCCTTTTTCGCTGCAGCGGTTCTGCGTAATGGCGTTTATCTGCCCAAGCATCTCGACAAGAGAGAACGGCTCATTTTTGAGCTTTATGTTTTCGCCCCCGCTGCGGTTGATGTCCAGCACATTGTTTATGATGCCGAGGAGGTTTCTTGCGCTGAAACCTATGCTTTCAAGCTGCAGACGGGTCTCGTCGGGCAAATTCGGGTTTTTGAGCGCGATATCGTCCAGACCGATTATGACATTCATCGGCGTGCGCATCTCATGGCTCATCGTCGCGAGTATGCTGGTCTTTAGCCGGTCGTTAGCCTCCGCTTCGCGAAGCTTATAAGCCATCTCATCGTTTTCAACGATCTTCTTCGTCATTCTGATGACAAAGAGATACATGAGGTACACGAAAACGCTTCCTCCGAAAAGCACCCCGCCCATGATAATGTCGGGATTCCCGAATATGGCTATAAACAGATATCCTAACAGAAAAAATACAAGAAGAACTATCGGAAGGTTGAGGATGCCGCCGGTATTCTCAAGCCCCTTCCGTTTTCTCATATCTTTTGAATATTCAATAAAGCCGTAGATGTTGTATACCATCAGCGCGCTGCCGAGGTATATCATTATGTCAATGATGGTATTAAGCATTTTGCGGCACCTTAATCAATAATAAAACTAAAAACTAATCTTAAGTATTATATATCAAATCCCCGTTTTTTTCCAGATTATAAGTTCTGAAACAGCCTGATGTACTTGCTTACGACGTCCTTGACCCAACCCTTCTGCTTAAGCGCGAGCACGGAAAGATGCGGGCTTTCAGTCTTAAGAAGCTCAGCGGTATGCGACATTACATATTCGGATATCTCGGTATTGACGTTGATCTTGGAGATGCCGTTGTCTATGCAGGCAAGTATCCTGTCCTCGGGAGTTCCGCTTCCGCCGTGCAGGACAAGAGGTATTCCGACCGCTGCGTTTATGTCCTTCAAAATGTCCACTCGGATATTGGGAGTTCCCTTGTACATTCCGTGCACCGTTCCTATGGATACGGCAAGCGCGTCTACGCCGGTCTTTTCGACAAATTCTGCGGCCTTTGCCGGATCGGTGTAGGCCTGCCTGTCCTCGGCAGTGCCCTCATGCGACTTTGCCCCGGCGGCCAGGGTCCCGAGTTCGGCTTCCACGCTCACGCCGCAGGCATGTGCGATGCCGCAGACATATTTTGTGTTGGCAAGGTTCTCTTCGAACGGGAGCGCGGAACCGTCGTACATAACGGAGCCGAAACCTGCCCTGATCGCTTTGATGATCGTATCAAGACTGCTGCTGTGGTCCAGGTGCAGGCAGACGGGCTGAGAGGACTTCTCAGCGAGATTCCTGGTAAGCACCGCGGCGGTGTCCAGATCCATGTTGGTAAGATACTTTGCCCCAAATGAAGCTATGACAGGCATTCCGGATTCTTCGCCGGCCTCGATGACCCCTTTAAGGGTCTCAAAATGATACCAGTTGAAGGATCCTATGGCCTGATGCTTCTTATATGCTTCGTTCAGGATATCATTGAAGTTTGTATACATATTGCCTCCGATAGCGCCCTGCCGAATGACACAGCGCCGATTCTACTCTTTTTAATCTATATGGATAACAGATTCCATAAGGTCCGCAGCCTTGACTTTTGGATTATGATAATGCTCGCGCTTATCGGTTATCGCGCCCATTGAGATGGCGCCCTCCGGGCAGAACTGCAGGCAGCCGAGGCAGCCCGCGCAGTCAGTGCCGATCACGGCTTTCCCGGCGCTTAGCTGTATGTTGCCGCGAGGGCAGAGCTGCACGCAGGTGCCGCATCCCACGCACTTGTCAGAGACCTTAAAGCTTTCGGCCTTTTTGCTGCCTATGGAGCCGAAGCCTTTGTTTTCCGCCGCGTTTAGAAGATTGTGAGGCGGCTTCTTTGTGACCTTTCTGCGGGCTTTTACATCTTCAGCTATCTCAGCGGCGAGCTTTTCGCTCCTCTCCTGGGCTTTGTCCAGCGGGAGTCTGGGAAGCATAAGATCGTGCGGGAAGAGCCAGATGCAGCTGCAGTGATGGGTCACGGTCTTCCAGTAGTCGAGCGTGACGATTTTATTCAGTTCATAAAGGCCGGTACCCGCGTAGCTTGCCGAGCAGCTTACCGCGTAATTGAACGACCTGCGGCTCACAAGCAGATCTTTTGCGAATTTCAGGAAATCCGCCGGCGCACCGCCGCCGTAGCACGGAAACACGAAGCCTACGGTCTCCGCCTGCTGTACATCCTTAACAGCCGGTTCGGAGCGCATCATTATGATGTCCGTATCTCCGAGCCCTCTTGCGATATTCTTAGCGATATCAAGGCAGTTGCCTGTGCCTGAATAGCAGAAAATAACGTTCTTGCTCATAACAACACCTGTCCTTCTCAATTAATGTTCTTCCTGATAGTCAGGACGTTATGTCCGTCTTTATATTCGTATTTCATATCGTCCATGCTCTTTTTGACCATGTAGATGCCAAGGCCGCCGATCTGCCTTTCTTCTGCGGAGAGCGTTACGTCGGGATCCGGTTTTGCAAGAGGGTCATACGGAACTCCGCTGTCGATAAAGGTAACGGCGATGGACTTCGGGTCCTCCGATGTTTCCAGGCGTATCGTCGCCTTGCCTGTATCCGGCGTATATGCGTAGTTGGCAATATTGACGAATATCTCCTCCACCGCGACGTCGATCTGCATCTGGGTCTTCATGGAGCATTCCATCTTTTCGAGTTCTTCGTCAACAAAGGATATTACGGTATCGAGATTTTCCACAGTCGCGTCAATCGTCAGTTCCTTCCCAGCCGTCTTGTCCGGGCCGCTGTAGAAGAAGCTCAGCATGGTTATATCGTCAAACTGGGGAGCCTCGCCGACAAACTCCCTGATGCTCTTATGTACGTTTTCAAGGACCTCCTGCGGTGAGGCTTCGAGATCGGAATTGAGAGCGTCCAGCATCCTGTCTGTTCCGTAAAGCTCATCATTGGCGTCAGTCGCCTCCGCTACGCCGTCGGTATATACAAAGAGCTTGTCTCCGGGGTACATCTCGAAACTGTGTTCGCGGAAGCGTATGCCCTCCATCGTCGCGACAGCCGGGCTGTGGCGGTATTCAACGAGTTCGAATCTGCCGTCCTTGCGGCAGATGACGGGATGCTCGTGGCCCGCGTTGGCTGCAAGGCCTTTACCGGTACTGATCTCGATTATAGCAAGCCATACGGTGACAAACAGTTCCGCCTCGTTGCCCTCGCAGAGCTGTTCGTTGACAAATTTCAATATTTCGGCCGGACCGCCGCCCATCTGCGCGCGGTTCTTTATGAGGGTCTTGGCGATCACCATGAACAGCGCCGCCGGGACTCCCTTGCCGCTTACGTCAGCCATTACAAGGCCTATATGATCGTCGTCGATCAGGAAGAAATCGTAGAAATCTCCGCCGACCTCCTTCGCGGGGGTCGTGGAAGCGTAAAGATTGAATTCTTTGCGGTCCGGGAAAGCCGGGAAGATACGGGGCAGCATGTCCGCCTGTATCTGCGTGGCTACGTTGAGCTCCGCGCCGATGCGCTCCTTCTCTTTTTCGCTCTGCATCTTTTCCGCAGTAAGACGCACGGATTTGAATATCTGTATATATTCCACGACGAATATGAGGCAGATCGTCAAATACAGCGGAAGGAACCAGGAATTCGTCGGAACTATGCCCGTGTTGTTGGTAATGAGGTTTATGATGTAGAAACCCACAACAGAAACGGCCGGCACGACAAGGTAAGTCCTGATGCTGTCGCCTGCCATCAGCAGGATTTCGCGGACGCGGTCGCGCATGTATTTTCTGTACAGGATAAAAATTATAGTATAGACAACAAATTTGATCCCTATAAACAGCAGGATATTCGGGACATTGTAAGGAGTGCCGCTCGCGAAGAATCCGAGGCGCGCGCCTATAAAGGTGTCAGTCGTGCCGCAGAACATGAATGTTGCCACGTTGGCAATAAGTGCAGCCATGAGAGCGACGAAAAGCTTTTCCGCCACGCTTCCCTTATAAGCAAATATAACAGCACAGCACAGGAGGGCTGTCAGTCCGAGGATACCCATAAGGTCATTGTACAGATTTGCGCTGTAGCTGAGATACGCCAGCCCAAATCCGGCAGCGGCGGTAACTAACCACCCTGCGACAAGCTTGCCGGCCCTATACCTCGGTGTAAGCGTGATGCCGACTATAAGTCCCGCAAATGCAGATGCGAGAAAGACCGCCAGCGACCAGAGGAATACTACCATTTCCGTCTAACTCCTTTCATTCGTTTTCAAATGCCCCGAGCGTCTCGAGAGCAAAGAAGTATTTTTCCAGATAATCGTCCGATATCTCGTTCCATTCAATTCCGAGTGACGTTATTATCTGCTGCGTAAAATCATCGTTTATAGCTGTTTGCTGATACCGCAGATCCGGCCTTTCAACAAAGATGCCTTCAAGAGCCATCCGGCCATCTTCAGTCTCGGACAGTTTCTTTACGGTAGCTTCAAACTCACTGTCAGGAACTATCTTTATGCTGTGGCCGAGGCTGTTTAAAGTATCGAACAGGCGCTCGAATTCAACTTCCTTTGGCGGATATACATGGAAGACCGAGTATTCCTTGGGAAGCGTCGAAAGCGCAACTATCATCCTGGCGACGTCGTCGACCGGGGAGAAGTTTACCGTGGAGCGGTACAGGCTCTCCGGAGCCTGCCCTATCTTAACGTAAGAGGTTATCTGACGCGTAAAGGCGTTGGTCTTGCGG
>JAFYFK010000289.1 GCA_017543805.1 Bacillota bacterium
AATGGAGTTTGAAGTTCCTTATACAGCGTCGCATCTTATGGCTTCGCTTGACCTGAAATCGAGGGACAGCTTCCGCAGGCATTATCTTACGCCGGCTCTGGAGCGGGATCTCATCGTGATGGGCATCCCCGACAAACCGACGAGCCGTAACCAGACATACATAAGAAAATAAACCAGCTTTTACTTGGATATGCGAAAGGGAGGTCATGACCATGAATAAAAAAGCGATGTATAAACTTACTTACGGACTGTTTGTCCTTACGGCGGCGGGGGAGAAGGACAACGGCTGCATCATCAATACGGCCGGACAGGTGACCGGTACGCCCAACCGGATCAGCATTACCGTCAATAAAGAAAACCTGACGCACGACATGGTGCTCGCGACGGGGAAATTCAACATCTCTGTGATCAGCGAGGCGGCGGATTTTGCGCTGTTTGAGCGTTTCGGCTTTGCGAGCGGCCGGGATGTCGACAAATTCGCGGGCTGGGACGAATCCGCGTATTTCCGCGCGGAGAATGGCATTTACGTGGTAAAGCAGGGGACTAACGCATATCTGTCCGGTTCTGTGGTACAGACCATGGACCTGGGAACGCACACGCTGTTTGTCGCCGACGTGACTGACATGGACGTCCTGAGCGACGCCCCCAGCGCGACCTACGATTACTACCAGAAGAACATCAAGCCGAAGCCGCAGGCTGTCGGGACCACGCCCAAGGGCGAGACCGTCTGGCGCTGCATCATCTGCGGTTACGAATATGTGGGCGAGGAACTGCCGGATGACTTTATCTGCCCGATCTGCAAGCACCCCAAGGCGGATTTCGAAAAGACCGTGCGCTGATGGATCCTTCCGCAAAAGCTGAGCGTAAAACTAAACGAATAGTGTGCCTGCTCCTGGTCCTGCTGTGGATGGGGGCGATCTTTGCGTACTCGGCGATGGACGCGCCGGACTCGACGCTGCAGAGCCGGAAGGTCGGGAAGATCTTCGGAAGCATCGTCGTAGCGGACTGGGAGGACTGGACGCCACAGCAGCAGGAGGATTTTGCCGCAAAGTGGGACCACCCAATACGAAAAGCCGCCCATATGGCCGAATTTGCGGTGCTTGGAGCGCTTTTGTGCGGCACGCTGATAATCTGGCCGAAAGACAAGAAAAAAGCTGTCTGCGCGGCGATTTTGCTCGGCATTGCCTACGCCGCGACGGACGAACTGCACCAGATCTTTGTGCCTGGCCGGGCGGGGCGGATCAGCGATGTCGGGATCGATTCCATTGGAGTTGTAATCGGCTGCCTGCTGTGCTACGGAGTGTACCGGCTGGTAAAAAAGGTCGAATGCTGCAAAGATCGTGTGCGCGGGGACGGGTGACGCGAGGAGGGGCATCCCCAGCGCGAGGAGCGCCTGCACCGCAGCGCATGGGGAGACCGAGCGGCAGGACCCGTCAGTAAAAGCATATAAATAAACCGTGCAGGGCTGTGCAATTTGCATATTGCCCTGCATTTTGTTTTGCTTTAGAATAAGCCGATGGCTATATATGTGTTACAGGTTCAGACAGGGCAGGAGCACTACGTCAAGGGGCTTCTGGAGCAGTCGGTGCTGACGGATCATCCGGAGGCTGCCGAGCGTATTTTCATACCCGAAAAAGCCATGAATTTCAGGAACAACCTCGAGGAACAGCGGAAGACAGGCGAAAAGATCAGCCGCCGCAAGTCCATACTTTTCCCGGGCTACGTATTCTTCGAAAGCCGTAATATCGATCAGTTCCTTGAAGCTATGCACAAATTCCGCTCGACCACCTTTGTGCGGCTCATCGGCCGCGACGGCGACAGCGTGCAGGATGTGCTGCCTGAGGAGATGGCTCATATCCGCAGGCTTTCCGGCGAAGATCCGTCGCAGGGCTTTATCGAGGGCGGAAAGATCCGCATCACAAGCGGCAGCCTTAAAGGCCTTGAGAGCTTCGTCAAGAAGGTCGACCGGCGCAAGGGCAACATCCTGCTTGAGATGGAGTTGTTCAACCGTACCTTTTCCGTCTGGGTCGCCTGCGACATTGCCGAGAATATCAGCGATTCCACGGGCAAAACCACATAATATAGTTGTCATAAAGCCCAAAAGGCTATAAAATATACAATTGGGGATCGGGGCTTTGCGCCCGGTCCGGATATAAAATACTTTTCCGCGGCGGAGGATATGCGGAAAGATATTAGCGCCAGGCCCTTTAAGGGTGACGAGGTACAGCGGTTATCGAAAGATTCGGCGGATGCCGCTGCGGCAATGCTTGTCGTAAGGAAGGATTAAAAAGCGGAATTAAAACCGTAACAGAGGTTCTTCTTAAGCAGAAAAATCTAATCTTAAATATTTAGGCTTAGATAAATAAGGACGGGTGACGCGGTTTTCGCGGCAGGACCCGTCAATAACAGCATAATACTTTGAAAGGAACATATATGAGAGTAGTTATTCAGGACGATTATAATAAAATGTGCAAGTGGGCGGCAGACTACATTGCCGCTAAGATCAAGGCTCACAACGCGGGCCCCGAAGCCGGAAGACCCTTTGTGCTCGGCCTTCCCACAGGCTCAAGCCCCATCGGCGTTTACAAGGAACTTGCCCGCCAGAACCAGGCCGGCGAACTCTCCTTCGCCAACGTGGTCACCTTCAACATGGACGAATACCTCGGCCTGCCCCGCGAGCACGACCAGAGCTACTGGTACTTCATGCACGACAACTTCTTTGACCACCTGGTCGACATGAAACCCGAGAACATCAACATCCTCAACGGAATGACCGACGATCCGGAAGGCGAATGCGCGCGCTACGAGGAAAAGATCGCTTCCTACGGCGGCATCGACCTCTTTATGGGCGGCATCGGCGTTGACGGCCACATCGCCTTCAACGAGCCGTACACCAGCCTCGCGAGCCGCACCGGCGTCCGCAACCTGACCAC
>JAFYFK010000290.1 GCA_017543805.1 Bacillota bacterium
AGAATACGTGTTCCTCTTTACCGGAGGCTGCACCATAGCCTATATGCTTAAACTGTTTGCCTGTCTGTTTGTAGAGAAGAACGCGGATCCTGAGCTTCAGGCTGAGTATGACGCCATCAATCCCTGGGGGACACCGCTTTCCAAGATATCGCTGGCTGCTCCTGCCTGCGCGCTCATTTATATGGCCTGCACCATCAACGAAGCGCATTTCTACAGTTGGGAATGCCTTAAGGGCGCGTTTATATCGCTGGCTGTCGGCCTGCTGGTCTACTTCGTGTTCATCCGCAGGGTCATCAGCGTACGCGGCGCGGACGGGTCCGTCCGCCTGCGCAACATCACAGCGCCGGACTTCGATCTGGAATTTGCCGTTTACAGACCGCTTATCCGCGGCATAACTCTTATCCTGGCGTTTGTCTGCAGCCTGCTGGACAGACTGCCGGAGAATATCTTTAAGATTGCAATGTTCTCGCTTATCTGGGTCTGCCGTTTCTTTGCCTGCCTTGCGGACGAGTTTGTTCTCTTCCTTACCGGCACAGTGCTGAGGCCTCTCGAACCGGTCGAAAAGCGCGTCACGCTGGCCGAGCGTTTAAAGCGCAGCCGCTTCAGCGAGTTCAGCGCGGACATAGAGGAACAGATCCACGAGCTCACGGCATCCATGTCCATGGGCCTTGTCGCCGCCGTCGTGGGTCTCTGCGCCTTCCTGGTCTATCTGCTGGCGTCGCTGAATTAACTCTTGACCTTCTTGAAATTCCCGATCGTCTCCGTAACTTCGGTGATGTAGGAGAATGTGCCGGGGTAGCGCTTTAAGATGCGGCGGAAATGGACTATCTGCTGGCGGTTGACGATGCAGATCAGAAGATCCCTGTCGGTGTGCGAATACATGCCCTCGGCGTGGAGCACCGTAACGCCGTGGCGCAGCTCGTTGAGAAGGTCGTTTGAAAGCGCTTCGCTGTGCTCTGTGATGACCTCGAATTTATAAGCTTTCTTGGCGCCGCGGAGCATGCGGTCGCTGACGTCGGCCAGGATGTAGCAGTAGATTATGCACATGATGACCGGCTCGAATTTGAAACCGTAGACGAAATACGAAATGGCCGCGACTGAAGCGTTGAGGGCGAAGATCACCCACACAAGGCTGAAGTCCGGCCTTTTAACATGCAGATACGCCCCGATGATGTCGGTGCCGCCGGTGGAACCGTTGTTCTGTATGGAGAGCCCGTTGACTGCCCCGGAGATGACGCCGGCCGCGATAGGCCCGAGTATGGCGGAATTTCCGTTCCAGTTGTAGTAGTCAAAGCTCGAAAGATCGACCTTGCTCAGCAGGATGTTTACAAGCGAGAAGGTCACGACGTATATAAGGCTCTTTACGGAATAATCCCTGTCCACGTGGCGCCAGGCCATCAGCAGGAGCGGCAGGTTTATAAGCAGTGACAGATAGCCGACGCTGATGTGGAACAGATACTGTATCATCGTCGCGATGCCGTTGATACCGGCAGGCGCGAAAGCGTTCGGGAATACGAACAGGTTGTAGCTGAGCGCGGAGACCAGCGCCAGGACCAGGGGTATCCAGAGCTTTGAGTATTCTATGTGATCCCGTTTAAATTCGTTCTCGTTTTCCATTTTAAGATGCTTTCCTTTTCGCGTTTTACTGATTTGCGCCTGTCCATACGGCGTTGACCGCCTCGTCCTCGTACTGGCGCGTCCAGAGGCGGAAGTACTCTCCGCGGGCTGCGAGCAGCTCGTCGTGGCGGCCCTGCTCGACGATCTTTCCGTCGGATACGACAAGTATTATATCAGAATTCCTGACGGTTGAAAGCCTGTGAGCTATCACTATCGCGGTGCGTCCTTTTATTACCTTGTCGATGGCCTTCTGTATCTTCTGTTCGGTTATAGTGTCGACCGAAGCGGTGGCTTCGTCCAGCACGATGATCTTCGGGTCGGCGAGTATTGCGCGCGCCAGGCAGATGAGCTGTTTTTCGCCTGTCGAAAGCATGTCGCCGCCTTCTCCCGCGTCGGAGTCGAGGCCCTTGTCGAGCCGCGCAATTATGTCCTCCGCGGAGACCATGCGCACGGCGTTCATTATCTCCCCGTCGGAGGCCTCTGCGTTTCCGTAGAGCAGGTTGTCGCGTATGCTTCCGCTGAAGAGGTGAGGGGTCTGCAGCACGTAACCCAGAGCCGAATGCAGCCAGAGCTGCGAGCGCTCCCTGGCGTCCCGGCCGTCGATCAGGACCTGTCCGGAGGTAGGCTCGTAGAAGCGGCAGATCAGATTGGCCAACGTGGATTTGCCGGCCCCGGTCTCTCCGACTATGGCGACGCTGGTCCCGAAGGGTATCTTAAGATTGAAGTGCTCGAGTATGTATTCGTCACCGTCGGGATATTTGAAGCTGACGTCGCGGAATTCGATGTC